>JADFNE010000001.1:23963-173079 GCA_022563535.1 Myxococcales bacterium | reverse complement strand
GTGAGTCTCGTTTTGGAGGAATCCCATGCTATTCGCAACCCACGCTCATTTCCGAATTGTCCCGATCCTGCTCGCGGTGGCCCTTACCGCCAACGCAGAACCGGAGATGGATGCCGTCCCCGAGGAGGGCGCGACCGAATCCGCGACGATGCCGGAACCGGCCGTCGAGTCAAACGCCGTCGACGAGGCGATGTCAATCAAGCTGTCGCTCAGATCCGCGGTGAATCTCGCGATTGAAAACAACCTTGGGGTCGAGGTCGCGCGGCATGCGCCGCTGATCGCGGAACAGGATGTGGAGATCGCCTGGGGCGCCTATGACCCCACGCTCACTGGGGACTTGATGTATGACAGCACACGCTCTCCCAATACCTCATCTTTGAATTCTAACTCGGTCCTTAGGACTTCCTCAACATCCGGAGGAGCAGGGATCGGCGGATTGCTTCCATATCTCGGCGCAGATCTCTCAATTGACTATTTCGCGGGCAAAACAAACAGCAACAGCGGCATCGCTAGCTTTACCCCCCAATATGATTCGGGCCTGGCCTTTGCCGCAAGAGTTCCGTTGCTCAAGGGTCTGGTTTGGAACGAACCGTGGACACAGGTATCGGTTTCGAGTTCTATTCACGCGGCATCGCTAGAAGACTTTCGGGCGATCACGATGAACACTGTACGCGACACTGTGTCTGCATACTGGAGTCTTGTTGCCAATGAAGAGCAACTTCGTGTTGCGCAGAAGAGCCTTCAGACAAGCATAGCCTTGCTCGAACAAACGCGAACGCAGTACGAGGTGGGTGTAAAGGCCAAGGTCGAAGTCATCCAATCGGAAGCGGGAGTCGCAGCACGAGAGCTCGATGTAATCCGCGCCGATGCGATATATCAGAATTCTCAAGACACTTTGATCGACATTGTGTTTGGGGTCCGCTTGACACCGTCCACACGCGCCAGTGTC
The DNA here is from genome assembly GCA_022563535.1 of Myxococcales bacterium. Lineage (NCBI taxonomy): Bacteria > Pseudomonadati > Myxococcota > Myxococcia > Myxococcales > Myxococcales bacterium. The sequence goes on along the minus strand of JADFNE010000001.1, from coordinate 172,130 downwards.
CGCCCCACAGACGATCTTTCAGAATACGGCGACGGACGTGTGGACCCGGAGCTTGCAACTGATCTAGCGATGAAACACCGACCGGACCTTGCGTCTCTCGAACTGCGGATCGAACAAAACGAGATGCTCGTTCGGTTTCGAAAGAATCAGCGCCTTCCACAACTAGATTTCAACGCCTCATACAGAACTTCTGGCATCGAAGGGAAGGGAAACGACGATTTGGTGTTCGGAACGGCGACAGACACGGGCGGAGGCTTTTCCGACACCCACAACAGCTGGTTCAGCAACAGCGGCGGAAAGGAATATAGGCTCGGCGGATCGTTCTCGATTCCGCTCGGAAACTACGGTCCCCGCCACAGCGTTTCAAAGGCCCGACTAGAACTTCGCCGCTCCAAAACGCAGCTCACCCGATTACACCAACAAATCATCCTAGAAATCCGGCGGGACATCCGCCTGCTCAAGGCGTCTCGCAAGGGAATCGATGCCTCGGAGCGCCAGCGCGTTGCCGCTGAGGAGCAGCTTCGGGCCGAACGAATTCGCCTCGAACACGGCGAATCAACGCCGTTTGATGTGCTGCAGAAAGAATCGGAGCTGGTCGAGGCCGAGGTGGCAAAAATCAATGCGCTTCATCTCTATCAGACCTCTGCGAGCGACCTCGATCGAGCGCAGGGAACCATCTTGCGAACCCACAACATTGTTGTCGGTTCCATTGCGGGGCTCAAAAACGGCTTCGAAAGAGAGTCTTTTTCGTTCGATCAGCTTCTCGAACCCATCCTCCCCTGATCGATGGGCCGCGGGTCTGGAGAAATCGGGAGTTGGGCGCCCCCCTCATCGCCGACGTGCAACCGCTGCGATAAGCTCCCGACGCCTGAACGCATTCGACGGAGGAGCCAAATTGAGTCTTTTTGGCGGAAAGAAATCAGCACCCCCCAAAAGCAATTCCCCCGCTGCGGCAGAAGCGTCAGAGAAATCGGATTCGGGTCGTTCCGCTACCCAGAATCAAACATCGAGAAACGACGCGACTGCAGGCGCGAAGGAGAGTGGCTCGCGGGCCGGTCGTAGGAGTGAAGGCTCCCAGGATCGGGCGGGCCTAAAACGCGGCAATGCGCCGCCTACCGGAGGAACGAACGTGGCAACTATTGGGAAGTCGATCGTTATCAAGGGGGACCTTTCCGGAGACGAAGATCTCATCATCGAGGGCAAGGTTGACGGGCGCGTACAACTTCCCAACAACGAAATCACGATTGGCGCCGAGGGCCGCATCACGGCCGACATCGAAGCCAAGTCGATCATCGTCATTGGGCAGACCGCGGGCAACCTCACTGCCAGTCAGCGGGTTGAAGTCCAGGCCTCCGCAATCGTCGAAGGGGACATCAGCGCACCCAAACTTCTGATTCAAGAAGGAGCCGTCGTGAACGGTGGCATCTCGATGACGAAGACACCGGTGGCCGCCGCACAGTCGCAAGATCCAAAGCGGCCCCCGTCCCTGGAAGAGCAGGCGCGCAAAAGCGCCTGAGAAACCCGGCCTGGAAGTCCGGTGCCAATTCTCGCGTCAATCGAGGGTTAGCGCTTCTACTTGTCGGATTCCTGAAACCAGGTTTCCAGCAACAGAAGCGTCGGCGACGCGATGTAAATCGACGAATACGTCCCGACGATCACGCCCAGCATCATCGCGAAGGCGAATGGGCGAATGACTTCTCCACCGAGAAGATAGAGCGCCCCAAGCGTCATCAAGGTCGTGCCGGAAGTCAGTACGGTGCGCGATAGCGTCTGGTTGATGCTCAGATTCAGAACTTCCGCCAGGTTGTGCTTGGTGTGAAGCGCGAGATTCTCGCGCACCCGATCGTAGATAATGATCGTGTCGTTCAGGCTGTAGCCCAGGATCGCGAGCATGGCGGCCAGAATTCGCAGGTCGAACTCGAGACCGAGCATGACGAAGATCCCGGCGGTGATCAGCAAGTCGTGGAGCACGGCCAGGATTGCACCCGGTGCAAAGCGCGAGCTAAAGCGGAACGCGATGTAGATCAGCACCACGACGCTCGCCCAGAACAGCGCCTGCAGACCGTCGTCGCGCAATTCAGCACCTACCCGCGGCCCGACAAATTCCACCCGCCGTACCGTCAGCGGACCGATTTCGCTGCTCAGGGCCTGCTGGATCATTTCGACCTTGTCTTTGCCCACCGAGGCATCGCCAACCTTGATCGCGCCCTTGAACTTGACCAGGTATTCGTTCTGGATTGCATCGCCGTAGCGCACGACGCTCGGATCATCGATGCCCTCTACCGCGTTTACAATCTCACGGATCGGCCCTTCGCTGACTATCACCCCCGGATCGAATTGCACCTGGATCTCAGTGCCTCCGGCGAAGTCGATTCCGAGCTTCACCCCAATCGTCTGGGTCGCGATGAGGGACGCCAAAATCATGCCGACGGAAAGTCCGAAGCAAATTCGTCGCTTTCCAATGAAGTCTATGTTGGTTCCCGGTTTTACCAGCTCGAACGACACGTGTGCCTCCGCAAAAGGGTTTGCCTATGGCCCAGGAGCGACATTAGATCGAGAGCTCGATCGAAGTCCGCGACCCCGGGTAGATCTCGAACATCAGCCGCGTCACCACCAGCGCCGCAAATACGCTGGTCACGATTCCGATCGAGAGTGTCACCGCGAATCCCTTGATGGGGCCGGTGCCGTATTCGAACAGCACCAAGGCCGTGACCAGGGTCGTAATGTTTGCGTCGAGTATGGTCCAGCGCGCTTTCTCGAAGCCCTTCGCAATCGCGGCGCGCACGCTCTTGCCGAGCCTGAGTTCTTCGCGAATGCGCTCGAAAATGATCACGTTGGCGTCGACCGCCATGCCCACCGTCAGCACCAGACCCGCGATTCCCGGCAGAGTCAGCGTCGCCTCGAACAGCGACATCAATCCGATCAACAAAACCAGGTTGGTCGTCAGTGCGACCGCGGCGTACACCCCGGACATGCGGTAGTAGATCACGGCGAAGACCAGGATCAACGCGAAACCGACCGCGCAGGCCAGGGCGCCTTGATCGATCGAATCTTGTCCCAGGGCCGGGCCGATGGTCCGCTCCTCTTCAATCACCACCGGCACGGAGAGCGAGCCCGCGCGCAGCACCACCGCCAGGTCGGCCGCATCTTGAGAGGTGAAGCGTCCAGTAATCTGGCCGCGCATGCTGATGCGGCTCTGAATCATGGGAGCGCTGTAGACGTTGTTGTCCAGAATGATCGCCAAGGGTTTTTGAATATTCGCCTCGGTCAGATCGCCGAAGATTCGGCCCCCTTCAGCATTGAAGGTGAAGTTGACCAACGAACGCTGCCTCTGGTCGAAGCCCACCCGCGCGTCGACCAGGTAGTCTCCGGTAAGGTCCGGTGTCTTGCGTACCAAATAAGCAACAACGACTTGATTGCTCTCGGCATCGGTTTCGGTCGCGATCATCTGGTCCTCGGGCAGACCGTTCGGGTACTTCTCCAGCAAAGCCTGCTCGCTGCCCGCGCTGTCGAGCACGATTTTGAATTCGAGAAAACCCGTGCTCTTCAGCAACTTGGCCGCGCGGCCCCGATCGATCTGGCCACCCGGGATCTGCACCAGAACCCGATCCTTGCCCTGGCGGGTCACCACTGAATCAGGGATCCCGCGCACGGGATCGTCGATGCGACGGCGCAACACCTCGAGCACCTGGGCCATGGTGCGCTCGCGTATTTCCCGGGTCCAATCGTCGGTGAGCACAAAGCTCAGCTCGTTGCCCTCGCTGCCCTCTTCGTTGAGGATCCCGGTCTTGCTCGCGTAGTCCCGGATTTTGGCTGCGTCCTCGTCGCTGCCCGCGACGAGAATCAATCGCCCTTCTTCGAGGCGCTTGGACGTCAGCACGACGCCATCTTCTTCGAGAAAGTTCGCCATGCCGTCGCGTTGAAACTCGAGCTCGTGCTGGATCGCAACATCCAATTCCACCCCGACCACCCAGTGGATCCCGCCCTGGAGATCTAGCCCCAGTCGCAGACCGTTGTCCGGCCAGAATGGGCTTGCAAGGCGCTGCTCTTTGTCGATGAAGTTAGAAGCCGTGATAAACGAAAACAACAGCACCAATGCGCCGACCAGCACAATACGTACATTCAGCGAACTCACGATCCTCCGCCCCCCTTGCCCTTCGCGTCACTCACCCCGGCACCAGCCTTGGTGAGTTTTTCAATGCTTCTCTGATCCACCGTGACTTTGAGCGCACTTCCCTTGACCGTACCGACTTCGATCACGAAGGTGTCATCACCGACGGATACGACTTTGCCGTGGAGTCCGCCCCGGCTCACGACCAGGTCGCCCTTCCCCGCGGTCTTGAGTGCAGCGTCGTGATCCTTCTGTTTCTTGTTTTGAGGACGAATTACGAGGAAATAGAAAATCAGCCCAATCAAGATCATGGGCAGAAAGAATGGAATGCTCCCACCCTGTGCGGCTGCCGCCTCCATGGGCAGCGTCGGGTAGAAGTTCATCTCGGTCGATCTCCCTTCTTTTCATCGTGCTTGTCGTCGTGCATGATCGTTTCCTGTTCTACCCTGGATTGTGCCCCGACGGGTAGAATTGCAAACCGCCGTCCTTGTTCTTCGACTGTGAGCAGGCTCGTCCCGGGATAGAAAGTCCCTAAGATCTCTCGATAGTCTGCGCCTTCTTCCGCCATGGCCTGGGCCGCCCACTGGCTCATCCCCACGCCATGGCCGCTGCCCGAACCCGCGAAGATCATCTCGCCCTTATCCCAACGCACCTCGAATCGGGTGCTCTTGATTGTGGTGCCGCCGAGCAGCTGTCGTAATTCGCGCCCGGTGACTGTCGCACGCCCGTGGGTGCCCCGAAACCTCAACTTGCCAACGCGACCGCTCGGAGACCGCTTTACGACAACGGCGTCTTCGATCGAGCCGATCTCGTGTCCGAGTTGGGCCAGGGCACGACCAAGGGTTTTGCCGGAAATTGTTGCGCGCCAATAGGTATCCGGTGAATTGTCCTCGTTCGCGACTGGCAAGCTTCTCAAATACGGAATCGAAGTCCCCCAGACTTCGCTGGCACTTGCAGTCCGTCCACCCGAAGCCGAATGGAAGGCCGCCAGCGCCGGGCGCCCAGCGTAGCCGATGATGACACCTGTGGTGGCCCTCACCGCGGTCCAGGCCGCGTCCGATTCGCCCCGAATCCCCAGATACCGCTGGCTGAGGACGTCGGCGCCGAGATCGAATCGTCCGCCCTGCTGCGCGGCGATCTGGTACAGCGCGTAGCTGCGGCAAGCCACGGCCTGGGCCTGCAGCGCGGCGGGTTCCCAGGACGCATACATCTCGCCGCCTAGGGTCCCAACTACATAATTTTCCAGAGAAACTTCGTTGATCACCAAAAGACCGGCGGGGCTTCGATGCACTTCCAAATGACCGCGCAACTCGAATTTTTCGCCGCCGGGGCGAGTCGCCAAGCGAAAAGGGCCCGCGATCCCAGCACGGTCCCGACTGCGCCAGAGCGGACCTGCCAGCTTGCCGTTCACCGTGATCGTGTCTGACCGATCGGCCACCAGCCAAAGCGTGGTTCCCACCGCATCCACGATCGAGACTCGCTGCTGCTTCTCGGCGATCCTGACGCGCACCGGCCGCGAATCATCCGACCCGGCCCAGGCCACACCCTGGCCAGCCAGCGCGAACACCACCGCGCAAGCAAACCGCACGACGAGCGCGTCACGTCGCAAAGTCAATCGACTGGTTCCTAAGGGGAGTGCGGCGGGGGATCGGCAATGACGACCGCAGGACTTGGGGTACCCAGCGATTCCTACAGATCGTTCGCGATCGCTTCCGCCTTGTCGGTCTCTTCCCACGGAAAGCCGGCATCTTCGCGACCGAAGTGACCGTGGTAAGAGGTCGCTCGATAAATCGGGCGCCGCAGATTGAGGGCTTCATCGATGCCACGCGGGGTGAGGTCAAAGTGCTTGCGGACCAGCTGCTCGAGTTGCGAGTGATTCATGCTGCCGGTACCGAAGTGATCGACCCGAATTGAAACGGGCTCGGCCACTCCGATCGCGTAGGCGAGTTGCACCTCGCAGCGAGTCGCAACGCCGGCCTTGACCAGGTTCTTGGCTACGTAGCGCGAGGCGTACGCGGCACTCCGATCGACCTTCGAAGGATCCTTGCCGGAGAACGCCCCGCCACCGTGGCGTCCCATACCACCGTAGGTGTCGACGATGATCTTGCGGCCCGTGAGACCGGCATCGCCCATGGGCCCACCGACCACGAAGCGCCCGGTTGGATTGACGTGGAAGATCGTGTCGTTGTCGATCATCTTGGAGGGCAGGCCGGGGTGGATCACCTGCTCGATGATGTCCTTGCGAATCTGTTCGTGGGATGCGTCCGGATCGTGCTGGGTCGAGATCACAACTGTGTCGATGCGCACGGGATTGTCGTCGTCGTCGTACTGCACGGTCACTTGAGACTTCGCGTCGGGCCTCAGGTAGCTGATCTCTCCACTCTCGAGCGAGCCGCGAAGGGTCTCGATCAATCGGTGGGCATAACGGATGGGCGCGGGCATCAACTCTGGAGTCTCGTTGCACGCGAACCCGAACATCATGCCCTGGTCCCCGGCGCCCTGCTCCTTGTGCAGCCCTTCGCCTTCGCTCACACCCTGGGAGATATCCGGGGATTGTTTGCCCAGCGCGACTTGAACCGCACAGGTGGCCGCGTCAAAGCCCATCTCGGAGCTGGTGTATCCGATGTCGTGCACCACGCCGCGAACCAACGCGGGAAGGTCGACTGTCGCATTGGTCGTGACTTCGCCCAACAGCAGCACCACGCCCGTAGTCGTGGCCGTTTCACAGGCGACACGGGAGTGCGGGTCCTGGGCCAGGAAGGCGTCCAGCACCGCGTCAGAAATTTGATCGCACATCTTGTCCGGGTGACCCATTGAAACGGATTCGGACGTAAAAAATAGCCGCGCAGCCATTGTGATTCTCCATTAAATTCGCGGAGTCGCAGGGTAGAGAAAGATACCCCCCACTACAATCGATTCCCCCGTGATTCCCACAACCAACGCCGATTCTCCCCACCTATCAAGGAGCGGCACCCGCCTACCAAGGAGCGGTACCGCACTTACCGAGGAGCGGCTGGGGCGAGAGAGGCTTCCGGCGAAGTAAAGCGAAATCCAACCCGGCTCTGCCCCAACGCCAGTGGGTTCCACATCGGCAACACCCCAAAGAAACGCCCCAAAAAAACCAGCCATTCGCCGGAAGCCTCTCTCGCCCCAGACGCGGCGCAAGCTTTGAGAACCACCCCCAACAAGCTTTACCCGGGCGCCGAAACCGGAAGCTCTTCCTCCGACTCAATCAACGCCCCCAAAACCTTCACCGCCCGCTCCGCGTCATCCCCCTCCGCGCGAATCTTGAGCACAGTCCCCTCGGCCGCCGCAAGCGAGAGAATCGAAAGCACGCTGCTCCCGTTTACCCACTCGTCGCCCTTCCCCACACTGATTTCGCTTTCGAAATCCGTGGCGAGCGCGACGAAGCGGCCAGCCGGACGCGCGTGCAACCCCAGGGCCGAACGGACGACGAAATCGCCTTCCGCGATCTGGCTCATGATTCGCTCTCCGAAACCAACTTGCTCGCAACCGAAATATTGCGTTGGCCGTAGTCCTTGATGAAGGTCGCAAGGTCTTCAAGTGATTTCTCGTCGCGCAGCGTTGCCAGTTTGATCAGCATCGGCAGATTGATCCCCGTGACGACTTCAACATTCATCTCGCCCAAAAATGACAACGCGATATTGGAGGGCGTCCCGCCGAACATGTCGGTCAAGATCAACACGCCCTGGCCATTCTCCGCCTCGGCAAGTTTCTCCGAAATCGCCGCGCGCATCTCGTCCACCGTCTGGTCCGGCGATACCGAAACGGCATAGAAATCGGATGCCTTCGGAATGATCGAGTGCAGCGCCTGCAGCATCTGCTCGCCGAGTTGATAATGCGTGACGATTACCACCCCGATTTTCATGCTTCAGTTCTCCCCCCTGGCGTTCGTCTTACCATCAACCGCACCCGATCGCGCCACGTCCCGGTGCTCGAGGTTGGTCTCGCGTCCCCGCTTTCTCAGGGCCTCGGACAATGCACCGGCGAAGGCGACGGATCGATGCTGGCCGCCGGTACAGCCTACACCAATCGTCAGATACGCCTTGCCCTCTTCGTCGTTGAGCGGGAGCAGGTAGTCGATGAGTTCCAGAATCCGCCGGAACAGGTTCGCACCGCGTTCGCTTTCGAGCACGTAATTTGCGACTTCCGTGTCGAGACCGGTGCGATCTTTGAGGTGCTCCTCGAAAAAGGGATTCGGCAGGCAGCGCAAATCAAACAGCAGTTCGAGGTTGTGGGGAGTTCCGTGACGAAAGCCGAAAGAGACCAGGTTGACGAGAGTCTGTCGATGGGTGCCGATGATGTTTCGCACCATCACCTCTTTCAATCGATGAACATTCATCTCCGAAGTATCGATGATGACGTCGGCGAGCCGCGTAACATCTGCCAATACTTCGCGTTCGCGTTGGATGCCCTCTTCGACGCTACCGCTGGGGGACAAGGGATGGACCCGGCGAGTTTCGCGGTAGCGCTTTTCCAGCACGATATTGCTGCACTCGAGAAAAATAACTTCGACCACGGCTCCCTGGGCGCGAAGATCCGCCACCGCCGTCGGGAAGTAGCGCAAGAACGATTCTTCTCGAGCGTCCAGTGCCAGGGCGATCTTCGCGATGGGCGGTGTCGTTTTGTGACAGAGGTCCAGGAACTGTTCGGTGAGTTCGGCGGGCAGATTGTCCACGCAGTAGAAGCCCAGGTCCTCCAACGCGGCCATTGCGGTGGTCTTGCCACTGCCCGACAGCCCGCTCACGAACACGACCTTCTGCTCTACATCGTCGCTGTGCACGCTTACTTGACGCCCTTCTTGAGCCTCTGATCGAGGCGTTTGGCCGCGTTGTTCCCCGCCAGCCGCTGCAGCTCGTCTCTGCCCGCGACCTCGACCAGGACTGCGGAACTGGTAGCCGGACGCACCGGAATGGTCAGGGTGGGAATCGAGATCCCTGCGAGGAGTTCCAACGGGCGATCGAGCCCAATGCGCTCGTATTCTACCCCGAGCCGCCACTTTTCCAGCCGACACACCAAATTGACACGGTGCTCGTTGAGCACGGCTTCTTTCCCGTACAGGTCCGAAATGCAAAGCAAACCGATTCCTCGGATCTCGAGATAGTGGCGAATTGCGTCGGGCGAGGTTCCCATCAGGTAGGACAGACCATCGGACGATCGGACCGCTCGAAGTCTCACTACATCGTCGGCCACCAGGCGATGACCGCGCTGTACGAGTTCCAGGACGCATTCGCTCTTACCGATACCACTGGGTCCGGTGAGCACGATGCCCAGCCCCAACACTTCGACGAGAGCGCCGTGAATTTGGGTTTCCAACCGACTCCTCCGCGGAACTCGATCGAGATCTAGATTGAACTTTTCAGTCGTCTAGAACTTTGCGTCTTCTTCGTCGATCGCGCGGAAGATGTCCTCCGTGCTGGTCGCTTCGAGCAACTTTTCGCGAAAAGCAGGGTCTCGGAAGAAGCGCGAAATACGTGCCAGGGCCTTCAGATGCTGGCCGCCTGAATGCTCGGGTACGACGAGAAGAAAATAGAGCTGGGTGGGTTGCCCGTCGATCGAGTCAAAATCGACGCCGTCCTTGCTGCGCGCGAAGGAGGCCAGCAAGCGATCGAGGCCGGCCATCTTGCCGTGTGGAATTGCGACGCCCTCGCCGATCCCCGTGCTCTGGAGCCCTTCGCGCTCGATCAGCACGCTCAGCAGGCGATCCGCAGGAACCGAGGGCTCGGCTGCGGCCAGGGCTTGACTCATTTCGTCCAAGATGCCGTCCTTCGCTTTGGACTCGAGGTCCAAAATCACTGCGTCCTTGACGAGGATGTCCATGATCTTCACGTGGCTACTCCTGTGGGCGCGCGCAGGCTATCCCACTTGACGACGCTTCGTCGAGGACAAAACGTTCATCGCTTCGCGATATTTCGTCACTGTACGCCGGGCAATGTCGATATTGGCCGATTTCAGCATCTCAGCGATCCGCTGGTCGGACAGCGGCCGCCGTGAGTCCTCATTGGCGATAATTTTGCGAATCTTCGCTTTTACGCTCTCGCTCGCCACCGCATTTCCGACCACCGACCCGATACTCGAATTGAAAAAGTATTTGAGTTCGAAAATACCCTGGGGCGTGTGGACGTATTTATTGGTGGTAACCCGGCTGACGGTCGACTCGTGCATTTCGATGTCATCGGCCACGTCGCGCAGATTCAGCGGCCGCAAAAAATTGATTCCGCGGTCGAAGAAATCTCCCTGGTAGCGAATGATGCTCTCCATCACCCGGTAGATCGTACGCTGTCGCTGATGAATCGAACGAATCAGCCAAATTGCAGCCCGCAGCTTCTCGTGGACATATTCCTTGGCGTCCTTCGAGGCATGTTCATCTTTGGCGACGACATCCTTGTAGACGCTGTTGATCCGGAGCTTGGGTAGCCCATCCTCGTTGAGCAGAATGTGAAATTCATTTGCCACCTTGTAGACATAAATGTCCGGGGTGATGTAGATCGGATCGTCGCCGGAAAATGCTCGACCCGGACGCGGCTCGAGTTGCGCAATCAGTTTGCAGGCGACGGCAATCTCTTCGATGGCCACGCCTAGATTTCGAGTCAGTCCGCGGAAGTCCCGCTTCTTGAGCAACTCGAAATAATCGCGCACGATGCGCAAGACCAGCGGGTTGTCTATTTCGGCCACTTCGAGTTGGAGCAGCAAACACTCGCGAAGATCGCGAGCGGCGACTCCCGTCGGGTCCAGCTTCTGTACCAGAACCAATGCGCTCTCGACATGCTCGAACGGGACGCCGGACTGGCGCGCAACATCTTCGACGGTCGCTTGCAGATACCCGTCGTCGTCGAGATTTCCAATGATCCAACGAGCCGCTTCGCGCTCAGCGTCCGTGAATACGGACAGTTGCAATTGCCACTCGAGATGCTCCGCCAAGGTCGGCCGGCGGGTGAGCGTGGCTTCGAGCGATCGCCGCTGATCGTCGTCACGGTTGATTGGCGCCAATCCCGTCTGGGGGTTGGCGTCCATGTAGTCGTCCCATTCGACGTCGGCGATCTTCTCGGCGTTCGTGGCTTCGACATCGGCAGCGGCAGTCTCCGCTTCGGTTCTTGGCGCCTCGACCGACGCCGCGTCGCCTTCGACTTGTGGCCCAGTTTCCAGGGAATTGAGAAATTCCTTGGGCAATCCTTCGAGATCCGCAGCCACGGGGTCTTCGTTCAAATCCCGGGACCCGGTCTCTGGTTCGGTGCGCTCTTCACCGGGAGTCATGTCGGCGATTTCGCCGGGCGTGGGCTCGTCTTCTCCCTCGACTTCCTCGAGCACAGGATTCTCGGTGAGTTCCTTTTGCACCTCGTTCACGAGTTCGAGTCGGTTCAACTGCAATAGCTTGATGGCCTGCTGCAATTGGGGAGTCATCACCAGTTGCTGCGTCAACTTGAGCTGAAGTCTCAGTTCGATCGCCACGTTCTAAGCGCTCCCTACTCTATCCGGAACTTCGAAAACCATGTGTTGCGCTTCCAATTTCAATTTCACCGCTCGTCAGTTGAGCCGAAAGTTCTGGCCCAGGTAGACTTCGCGCACCCGCGGATCGTCTGCGATTTCCGCTGGAGTACCGAGTCTCAAAATTTCACCATCCTTGATGATGTACGCCCGATCGCAGATCGAAAGTGTTTCACGCACATTGTGATCCGTGATGACCACTCCGATCCCTCGATCTTTCAGCTGTTCAATGATTTTTTGAATATCGATTACGGCGATCGGATCCACCCCCGCGAAGGGCTCGTCGAGCAGGATGAAACGCGGATCGAGTACCAGAGCCCGAGTGATTTCTACTCGGCGTCGCTCACCGCCGGACAGGGTATCACCGCGATTCGAAGCCAGTTTGGTCAGACCGAGTTCTGCGAGCAACTGCGCCAACCGCTCCCGGCGCTTCGACCGGTTGGGTTCGACGGTTTCAAGTATCGCGTTGACATTGTCCGCCACCGAGAGCTTGCGGAAAATTGAAGGCTCCTGGGGGAGATAGGTCAGCCCCAGCCTGGCCCGGCGATACATCGGGAGATGAGTGATTTCGCGCTCTCCCAGGAAGATGCGACCTTCGGTCGGGCGCACACTGCCCGCAATCATGTTGAAGGTCGTGGTCTTGCCCGCTCCATTCGGACCCAACAGCCCCACCACTTCGCCAGCCGAGACGGTCAGGCTTACGCCGTGAACCGCCCGCTTTTCCCCGTAGCGTTTCACCAGTCCCTCTGCGACGAGCGTCTCTCCCATCAACCGTTGCTCCTGGCTGCGCAATCCGACTCGACGTCTCGCTCGAACCGCAACAAAACCGATGCCGCACCCAGAACCTTGACGCGCTCCTGGTCGAGGTAGAACTCGATCTGCTCGCCGCGGACTTCGTCACAACCCTGCAGTAGCAGAGCGTCGCCCCGGCAGATCACCAATCCGTCTTCGCGCAAGTAGGTCACCTCGTTGCAGCGCACTTCGAGATCGCCTTCGAGCAGACGCACATTCCGGCGGGCATCGAGTCGCTCGGGCTGGGATGCACCTGCGGGATAAATCGCCTCCAAATGGCCGGCGAACAACTGCATATCCCCCTGCACCACGTGTACATGATTGGTGAAGGTAAATTTTCTCGCGTCGCCCACCGCAACGACTTCGAGTTCATCGGAGACGATTTCGATGGGTTCATCGCGACTGACTTTCAGAAAATTGGTCCGACTCCCCAGGGTCGTCGGCGACGGAAGTTTCGAAGTCTCGGGTGCCGCCGCGACCGCTGCGGGGGACTCTTCCCCGGCAGTCCGTGCTTCCAGACTCGAGACCGAATTGGACGGCTGCTCGCGCGCGTCGGAAACTGGCTTCACGAGAATGGTCGGCGATTCGTCTGCCGTACAAACCGCGACCAACGAGACAACCAGGCCGCAACCGATCAGGACCGCCTTTGAGAAGGAAACGCTCAAGGGACATTCTCCTCTTTCGCAGTATCGTCGTTTACTGTCTGAACGACTTGCGCACCGCCGGTCATCTGGAAGCGGCGTTCGCTGACGTCGTAACGGAAGCCGCCGCCGCGGATCGTGGTGCCCCCGTCAGTGATCAGTACCGGTGATTCTGTGAATAGAATCCCATTTGCGTGGTCGTAACGCACCCAGTCGGTCTGGAAGATCTCGCCGCTGTCGGCCTGCCCCTTGACGTTACCAATCGCCTCGAAGTCGTTGCTTTCGAGATCTACGACCCCCGAATCACAGCGCATCGTGAAACCCGACTGCTCCGATTTCGACGGAATCGTTGCGTCCACGACCAGCAAGTACGCCTTCTTGGCCTTGGTGTCGAATCGAGCATGTTCGGCGTGAAGAATCACAGCGTCGCCGTCTTCGCGGCTCGCCACGAAGGTCATGCCTTCGACATCGAGGCTCGGCGTCGGATCGGCGCTCGTCGCAGCCGCGAGCGCAAGGGCGAGCAGAACGATCGAGACGAAAGAGCCGGCCCCCAGTGTCCACTGCGGTCGCCGGCCTGTGGGTGTCGCCAGTTCGGCGCGGATTCGACGCTTCCCTTGACGCAATCGCTGCAATTTTCGTACCCGTGCCAATGACGCAAGCTCCATGCCTTTGGGTGTCATTGGAATTCAATCGCCGTCCGTCAAGGGTTTTCGTTGATCGAATCGCTCTCGCGAATTCACAGTAGATCAGTCCTTATGACCCACAGCGCCCTTGAAGGGCTCCTGACTGATCAGCCAATGGGCGGGACGCATGATCAGGATATCGATCAGCGCTCCGATCGGATACAGGACATAGGCCGCGACGCGAAGTGGATGGCCTGCTCGTTCCTTGTCGTAGGGATCAGCGAGAGCCGGGGACGCGGTTGCGAGACCGAGGCTGACCAACAAAATCACTGTCGCGATACGCGGACCGATCGCTCGGGAAACATGCACGTGCGGGGAATCGCCAGCTCTGCTCAGTTTTTCCACGTTGCGTCGCTCCTATCTACCTGCCCAAATGCCCTTCGAAGTGCGGTAAACGTTCAGGTTGGTCCACCGCTTGCAAAAAACGCTCCAACAACACCGCCCAGCTTATCGTTTTGATCGGCAGCCCGCTCCCTGAAATCAACCTCGAAGAGCGACCCAGGCGATAGGCCGCGGAAACGCAGACGCGCAGCTCAGCGCTCCGGAGCGAGCAAGCATTTTTCGAATTGATCTTGGACTTCTTGCTGGATCTGTTGCCTGTCTGCGAGCAGTCGCTCGCGAGCTCGACTCGCCTCGGGTTCTCGATAGCCCATACAGCGCGCAAGAACGATTTGCCCCTGGGGATCGGCGGGGATGCAACGGGAGGAACCCGAGTCCACGAGTTGCATGGAATGTTCGGCACGACGCAGCCAAGAATAGGCGTCCGCAAGCTCTGCTGACGCCTCCGAAGCCATGACCCCGGATGCGCCAAGTTGGTAGAGCGTAGACAGGATTGAGCGCCCTTCTCCGGATTTGAGCGGTTCCGCCGCCGCAGCCCGCTGGATGTGAACAATGGCCTCGATGTCGCGGACGCCCCCGTTCCCCCGGATCAGATCGTCTTTCGCCTGCTTGGCGGCGCGTTCCGCCCGGTCCTTCAGCTCGTCGTCGATCAAACCCTGCAAGCCGGCTGAGCCGGAGCCTTGCGCCAGGCCGCAAAGCAACTCCTCGGCGAGCGCCGGATCAGCTTGCAGAGGCCGAATCCGTTCGAAGAGACGCCGCTCGGCGAGGGGAGCTTCGCCGCTGAAGTAGTCGAGCGCAGCGCCAATTCCGAGCGCCACAACACCGTTGGGTCGCTGGGAGAAATCCACTTGATAGGAGGCCCCCCGCCCGCAAGTCGCAGCGAGTTCGCGCTGAAGATGGTCGAGCAGCAAATCGACCTGAGCACGGCGCTCCGCGCACAGCTCGCCGTCCCTGAGGTCGATGAAGAGAAGATCCACCTCCGGCGACAGACCCAATTCACAGCCCCCAAACTGACCGAGGGCGAACATGGCGGGGGCCACTACCCCGGTTTCGGCGCTCGCACATTGAAGCGCGGTTTCCAGGCAGACCTCGGCCAGACCGGTCAGTTCGGCGAACGTGGTCTCGAGAGGGCAGCCGATGAGTTCTCGCGCAACGGTGCTCAACATGCCGCGAGACTGCGATTCGCGAACGGCTTCGAAACTGGGTGCCGAACCAGAGAGATCGGGAGGAGCCGGGGGATCGCCGACCAGATCGTCCGCCCATTCGGGGTTGTCTACCAGCAGCCGACCCATCCGCTCACTGGAGCCGAGAACCAGGGCCAACGCCGGCATGCGGGCGGGATCGAGATGCTCGCCAGTTTGCTTGGTGTAGGCCTGCGCGAGTTCGTAGAGCCGGGATGCGCCCAGTCCGGGACGCGCCGAGACCATCAACGCGGGCACCCAGGAAGCGCGACTCGCCGCGAGTTCTTCGAGGCTGGCCGCCTGCAGGAGCGCGCGAGCTGCTCCGCTGGGATCCTGCTCCCCCGCAATTTCCAGCGACCGAAGCGACGGGGCTTCATGTCGCATCAGGCTTTCGAGAACCGAGCTGATCAGGGAATCCAATCCATCACTCCACCGCTGGCTTTGACGGGGCACAACGGTCCCGTTCATGCTTTGAAGGGTATTTCGGCCACGGAGCTTTGAATCGGCGGTGAGAATTGCCCCTTCCGGTCTAAAACAGACCCGCGACCGATGCATTCTGGGAGTGTTCCTGCCAAAAAGGCACTAGATGGCCCTTTGAAGATGTGAAGAAAGGCGGAATTCGCGCCTCGTCTGCTACATCGGGTTCGCCAAAAGAGACCGAGAACTCAACTTAAAGATATTGATCACGATTCTTGAAGGCTTTGAGACTCGAAATATCGAAGTTATTGCAAAAATAGACGATTTTGATCGATATTTTATGGATTCTGATGGATCTCGGTCCAAAAATTCGCGATATTGACTGAAATTATTCCGATGTAAGCCAATAAGAGTTCGATTGATGTATTTATTGGTCTTACGCCCTTCTGAATAAGTACAATTTGCCTCACAAACTACGGAAAAACTCAGAACATGGATACTCAACTTCCGACTGGAGCAGAGAAACTCATCCAATGCCTCGAAAGAGAGGGAGTGGAGTACATCTTTGGACTCTCGGGTGGCGCTGCGATGCCTATTTTCGATGCTCTTGTCGATTCGCGCATCAAACTCGTCCTCACGCGACACGAACAAGGCGCCACCCATATGGCGGACGGTTATGCCCGAGCGACCGGGCGGCCGGGAGTCGTGCTCGTCACCTCCGGCCCGGGTGCGACGAACACGATTACAGGCCTGCTCACAGCGCACATGGATTCGGTGCCCATCATCGTACTGTGCGGCCAGCAGCTGGTTTCTCTGCTGGGCTCAGACGCGTTTCAGGAAGCCGATGTCACCGGGCTCACCTACCCGGTCGTGAAGCACAGCTACCTGGTGAGAGATGCGGCGGATGTGCCCCGGGTGACCAAGGAAGCGTTTTACATCGCAACCACCGGTCGGCCGGGCCCCGTCTTGATCGATTTGCCGAAGGACGTCACCCAGGGCGAATGCGATGCCCCCTTCGTGGACGAGAACGAACTCGAACTCCCCGGCTACCGAATTCCCGGGCGGGCCGAGGCGAGCCAGATCGAACAAGCCGCGGAATTGCTCAAAGCCTCCAAACGACCGGTGCTCTACGTGGGGAATGGCGCTGTGATTTCCGGCGCGGGCAAAGTGATCATGAGCCTGGCGGAAAAACTGCGCACGCCGATCGTCAACACATTGCTCGGCAAGGGTGCCACCGACGAGACTCACCCTCTGCACCTCGGGATGTTGGGCATGCACGGCACAGCCTATGCGAACAAGGCCGTCTGCGGTTGTGACCTGATCATGTCGATTGGCGCGCGCTGGGACGATCGCATCACCGGCAAGCTCGACGAATTCTGTGTCGACGCCGTGAAGATCCACGTCGACATCGATCCCGCGGAGAACAACAAGATCTTGCAGCCCGATCTCTTCATCGAAGGGGACGCCCGGCTCGTGATCGAAGACCTGTTGCCGTTGATCGAGCCCGCCGACACCGAAGACTGGCTCGATCAATGCGCTGCGTGGCGCAAGCAATATCCGCTGAAGTACCCGAAGCAAGGTGGCCTGCGCACACAACACGTGCTCGACCGCCTGCACCACGTGACTCAGGGGCACGCGATCATTACGACCGACGTCGGCCAGCATCAGATGTGGGCCGCGCAATTTTGTCTTTCGACGAACAACCGGCACTGGATCAGTTCCGGGGGCGCGGGCACGATGGGCTTTGGCCTGCCCTCGGCGATCGGTGCTCAGTTCGGCTGCCCGAACAAAGCCGTGTGGGCGGTCTGTGGCGACGGAGGCTTCCAGATGACTCAGGCCGAGCTAGCGACGGCGCAGATTCACAAACTCCCCATTAAATGCCTCATCATCAACAACAACTTTCTCGGCATGGTTCGACAGTGGCAGGAGATGTTTTTCGAAAACAGATATTCTGGCGTGGACCTCGAGGGCAACCCCGACTTCGTCAAGCTTGCCCGGGCGTACGGCGTCAAGGCGTTCCGCATCAAGCGATCTGCCGACGTCGATCGCATCCTGCAAGAAGCACATGACTACAACGAGGGGCCCTGCGTGGTGGTCGCCGAAGTCGTCAAGGAAGACAACGTGTTTCCGATGATCCCAGCCGGCGCACCGCTCAGCGGTATGTTGATCGAGAAGCCAAAGCACAAGCTTGCAAAGCCCACGGGGAGCACCTGAAATGAGCGCACCGCAGACTCTCGAACCCAGCACCTCGCTGCCGCAACAGCCCTCGACAATCGCCGAGGACCAGGTGCATACCATTTCGCTGTTCGTCCACGACCGGCCGGGCGTTCTGGTGCGTGTCGCGATAGTCTTTGCCCGACGGGGTTACAACATCGAAAGCCTGGTGGTGAGCCCGGGCGCGCGCGGTGGTTTTTCGCGCATGACCATCACCTGCTCCGGCGATCCCTCGACCCTGCAACAGATCATCAAGCAGTTGGCCAAGCTGGTGGACGTGGTCCACGCGTTCGACCACACGGGCGCGGCGATCATCGAGGCCGAGATCGCCCTGCTGAAAATTGAGTGCAGCATCGACGAGCGCACCCAGATCTTGCAGATCGTCGACCAGTTCAAGGCGCGGGTGGTGGACTACGGAACCGAGAGCCTGGTGGTTCGGGCCTATGGCAGCAGCGACAAGATCGATGCCTTGATTCTCTTGTTGAAGCCCTTCGAGTTGAGTGAGCTGATCCGGTCGGGGAAGGTCATCATGACCCGGGGCGTCGAAACGACCTGATCCCGGCTAGGAATCTGCGCGGCAGAAGGCGCAGGCTCCTAGAGCGCGTTCACCCAGCTGAAGCTCTCGAGCTGGGCCTTTTTGAGCTGCTCTCGGCTGAGACCCAGTGCGTCGCGGATCTCCTGGGCGGTATCGTGATCCGATGCCTCGATGCATTTGGTGAGTCGCAGGAGAACGCCGGCCTGCCCTTGATACGAATCGAGTGCAGAACGGATTTCCTTGCTCAAGTTGAGTTCGTCGAGAGCCTTCTGTTCCGATACGCCCAGGACTACGTGGGCAAGAGAAAGCATCCCGATCAAGAAGGCGCGATTTGCGATCCCCAGCTGCTCGCGATCGGGATCCGGACCCAGGAGGTCGAGCTGAAGCAATTCCATCAGTCTGCCGCGGGTCGAGGCCAGCTTGAATAGCGGACTCGGCGGCCCGTCTTCTGCCCCCCCTGCAAACAAGAGAATATTGAGCCAGCGAGACAACCCGTGGGTTCCGATCATCACAAGCGCCTGGCTGACGGTGTCAATTTTGTTCGAGCGCGCGAGTTGCAGGCCGTTGACGAGCCGCAACAAGCTGACGCTGAGGTTTGCGTTTCGCTTGAAGGCGTCGTCGATCTCGCTCAGTTCGACTCCGGTACTGGACCGGGTCAGCAAATCGACGATCGTCGCCCGATCCGGGCTCAACTCCCGCTCCGTTTCCGGATCGTGCCGGGCGTAGAAGTAGCCCTGAAATAGATCAATTCCGCGATCGACCAGGTTGTCGAACTGCGAGGGGAGATCGACTCGAGAAGCCATGATCTTGACGTTGCTGCTTCGCATGCGTCGGACGATGGTCCTGACCTCCGAGTCCGACGTCGCAATCGCGTCAATCTTGATGTAGCTGGCGTGTTCGAGCAGGATCTGTCGGTTGTCTCGGCGTTGATAGTTGCCGAGGCAAATTCTGAGTCCGCGCTTGCGCAGTTCACGACAGCGCTTTGCAACCGCCTTTGCATCGTGACCCTCGAGTGAACCAATCTCGATGACGAACTGCTGGGGTTCGAGCGCATCGACGAACTCGCTGTTCAACGCCTCGATGTCCACCTCGACGAATCCCGTGGCGCCGCTCAAGACTTCTTCGAACTGGAGTGCGAGATTTCGTTCGGGAGTCTGGATCGCGATCTTCTTTTGGGTCGGGTCGTACTGGACATCCGATGCACCGCCGTACAGCAGTCGATATCCCAAAATCGCTTGGTTGCGATTTACGATCGGTTGACGTCCAATGAATTCTGTTTCCATCGTTCCCGCCCACACCCGTGCAATGAGCGCACGGACAGTAGTCTCTATCGGAGAACGGATGTTGGGCTGTAAGCTTCGAAGGCAGAAGCGATCCGGAACCCGAGCCAGATCCTGCTCAGGGAAACTGTTGAGCAGACAACAGTGACTCAGGCACCGTCCCGGGTTCGGTAGCGCTCGGGGCCATCCTGGGGTGGAAGATTGGAGATTTCGGTCGGGAACGAATCGACGAGATACTCGACCGCATCGCGCATGGATACGACGAACACGGGCCTGCCCCGAGAATCGACGATCGGTACGTGACGGAAACCCCCGACGGACATCTTGTTCAACACCGCTGCGACCGGCGCAGTGCGCAGCAGTGATTCGGGGTTCTTCGCCATGACTTCCCGCAGACATACCGTGCTCGGATCGCGACCGCGATCCACGACCCGCAGCAGCACGTCTCGTTCGGTAAAGATGCCGGTCAACTCAGTCTGCCGGGTGCCATCCTCAGAAATCAACACGACGCCTCGATGTTCCGCCTGCATCGCGCGTACTGCGGTCTGAACCGTGTCGGACTCGGTAAACACCATCGGAATCCGTCGCGACAAAACGCTGATCGGCGCTTGCAACAACTTCTCGTCGAAGCGGTGACGAGGCTTGCGTTCGGTATCGTCGAAATAAGCCTCGTCGTCTACGTCCAACTTGGTGTCTTCGTTTTCAGGTCGCATCAGTGCCCTCTTGGATCAATTCATTCTATAGGATTGGTGTGCAAGTTGAGCATCGATTCTCGAAAAAGTTCGCGGTTCAAATTTGCACACTCCCCGGGGGCGGCGCGATAGTCTATCACCGGGTATCGAGATGAATTTTGCTCGGGTGTTAGCTCGACAAAAAAGGGGGGATCTTGCTCGATGCGACGACAATCTCTGGACAACTTTTGAAAACTTCCAAGCATCATGAGTGACTTTGACTACATCGTCATTGTCATCTACGCGGGTTCGGTCCTGGGAATCGGAATGTTCGCGGCGCGCCGACATTCAACGGCACAGGACCTGCTGCTCGGGCAACGCGCGGTACCGGGCTGGGCGGTACTGCTGTCGATGGTCGCAACCGAACTTTCCGCGGCGACCTTCATCGGTGTTCCGGTAGCGGCCTACACGGGCAATTGGAGCTACCTCCAACTCGCCTTCGGCGCGCTGCTCGGCAAGCTCGTCCTCGCCCGCTGGGTGATCCCGCTATATCACAGACTCAAAGTCGTCACCGTCTACGGATTCCTCGAATCATCCTTCGGTCCGCAGACGCGCCGCGCCGCTGCGATCGCCTTCGCCTCGGGGAGAATCCTCGCGTCGGGCGTGCGGCTGTTCATCGCCGCCCTCGCCTTTTCGATCGTAGCTGGACAGACGATCGAATGGACCATCGTTGGCTGCGGCATCCTGGCCATCGCATACACCCGCGTCGGCGGCATCCGCTCGGTCATCTGGACGGATGCGCTCCAGGGTGCGGTCTTCGTAGCCGCAGTGTGCGCGCTGTTGTGGAGCGTCACGAGTGTCGACGGCGGCGCAACGGCAGTATTCAACTGGGGCGCGGCAAATGAGAAGACGAACATCTTCCAGTGGACGCCGTTCTTCACCCTGACAACGAGTGCGGGCCTTGGAACCGCGTTGATCGGCGGCTTCTTCTTGACCCTCGCCACCCACGCCACCGACCATGACATGGTGCAGCGCCTGCTCACGACACGCACCGCATCTGCTGGAGCCCGCGCGCTGACCGGCTCGGCTCTGCTCAACTTTCCCCTGACTCTGATGTTCCTCTTCGTGGGAACCGGAATCGCGCATTATTATTCGATCGCTCCCCCTTACGACGTTGCGGCAACGGATCAAATCCTGCCGACCTACGCACTTCACGAATTGTCGGCGGGAGCCCGAGGACTCGTCTTTGCGGGCTTGTTCGCAGCGGCGATGAGCAGCCTCGATTCTGCGATCTGTGCGATTGCCACGACCTGGGTGGTCGACATCGTCGCCCACCCCTCCGGCACGGAAGCCCAGCCAGAACTCGCAAGGCGCCTGCGACGCGCCTCGACAGTCACGGGAATCCTGTTGATCGCATCGGCGTTATCGATGTCTACGTATCATCAATATCTGCAGGCAGAGGGTTCGCTTCCATCACTCATCGAGTTTGCGCTCTCTTCGATGTCAATCCTCTACGGAGGCCTGCTCGGCATCTTCGCACGGGGAATCTTGCTGCGACCCTCGGGACGAGACTCTGCAGCGGTCCTTGGATTGATTGCGGGCGGTTTGGTTGGTCTCGCGCTTTTCCTCCACCCCGTGTTTTTGGGCGAGACGTTGATCGCCTGGACCTACTGGATTCCGATCGCGGCAACGTGTTCATTCGCCATTGCCTGCGCACCCATAGGCGGCGCGCGCGATGCGACCGATCAGTAACTTCAAATGAGACGCTTCCGCCCTCGACTGGAATCTCGTCGCGAACGCCTTGGATCCTACGAGTGATCTCAAGTTCGAGATCATGAACTATGCACCCCTTTACCTTCTCGTGAGTCGACACACCAAGGACCCCGGGCTTCCGGTGGTTTCAATGTTTGTGCATGCAGGGTTCTACTTGCACGTCAGTCGCACGCCTGTTGCGGATGTAGCGACGGCAGCAACCCCCCGCCCAATTACCTCTAAAGCTCATTCCTCGCGCTCGCGATAGAAGTGGGCAGTGACTGCGGGAGAGGGAGGGGAACCCTTTTGCGGAGGCTCACCGATGCGCATTGCTCTTGCTGTCGAAGGTACTCGCGGCGATGTCTACCCCATGTTCTCCCTCGGCAATGCCTTCCAGGCTGCCGGGCATGAGGTCGTATTCTGCGGCCCTCGCAACTTCGCGACGTTCGCAGCAACCAACAACTTCGAGTACCGCGAAGTAGGAAGCGACACTCGGGAGTTTCTGGGCAGAGTCGCAACCGCGATATCGAGCCGGGGACTCGGGGCCAATCGGGCGCAGTTCGAGTATTTCAAAGACAGCATGCACAAGCAGTTCACGCGACTTCCGGATGCCACCGAGGATGCGGATCTGATTCTGGGAGCTGGAGTGCAGTTCGCAGGGGGAAGTGTCGCCGAGTTGCACGGCATCCCCTATCGCTACGTCATGTTCTGCCCCGTCATGCTGCCTTCGCAAGAACACAGTCCGCCGTTCATTCCCAGCCAGGCTCTGCCGCCCTGGGCAAACAAGATTGCCTGGCGGATGTTGCTCGGGCCGTTCGACGCACTGACTCGTTTTGGACTCAATCGCGCGCGCAAAAAATATCTCGGCCTCGGAAAAACAGGACACGGCTACAGCCATATCTTGTCGGAGCACCCGATCCTCGCGACCGATCCATTGCTGGCGCCGGTTCCCTCTGAATGCAGCATGCCCGTGGAGCAGCTCGGTTGCATCCACGACCACGACATCGAACCCCTACCCGAGAAACTCGAAAATTTCCTCGCGCAGGGAAGCCCGCCGGTCTATGTCGGTTTCGGCAGCATGACCGATGCCACCCCTGTAGCGACGACACGCTTGATTTTGCAAGCAATCGAACGTGTCGGTTGCCGCGCGATCGTATCCGAAGGCTGGGCCGGGCTCGGGGAAGGCGCCCTTCCCGAAAACGTCATTCGCACCGGCCCGGTCTCTCATGCCTCGCTCTTTCCGCGTTGCGCTGCGGTTGTCCACCACGGGGGCGCCGGCACCACCACTCGCGTCGCACAAGCGGGCGTGCCGCAGGTCATCGTTCCCCATCTTCTCGATCAGTACTGGTGGGGCAAGCGAATCATGAACCTGGGTCTCGCACCGGCGCCACTTCCACGGGCGCGTTTGACGGCGAATCGATTGAGTGAGTTGATCGCGAGCGTTCTCGATAACGAGTTCCTCTCGCATCGAGCCCGGGAAGTCGGCAAACAGATCGCACCCGACCTCACACCGAGAATCGCCGCAGACAAAATACTGAGCCGCCTGCCTTCCTGAACTGCGCCGTGTTTCAGGGCGCGTCTCTTTACCGAAGACGCGAACGACATAGAGAAGTGGTTCGGAAGCTTCGGCGTCCGCGACACGCGAAGTGCGATCCGCCTTGATTTCCCACGCTTCTCGAACCCCCAGGTCCGCGACTCCCCACAGGTCATCAGAAAAATCCCCTTCCATCTCGGAGGCTTGCGGTGCAACCTTGCGACAAAGGGTTTTTTTGGTCGCGCTTCACGGGAAGCGAAGAGACAAGTCGGGCACACTCTGGCACCGCCTATGACTGATCGAAGAAAGTGGACCCCCGATCTGCCGCTACAAGTACCGCGGCCGGCTGGCAGCGAGATCGATTCGCAGCGTGCGGATACGCCAGCGGAGAAGCGGCGGCCCTGGCTGGGCACCCATCGCAGTCCTCTGGCCGAGTCCGCGCTGTCGGAAACTCCGGGGATTCCTCCTGCAGTGCCGGACCGTTACGAGGTTCGCAAGTCGGAAGACGGCTACTTCCTGCACTGCGACGACGCGCCCCGGGTTCGCGTCTGCATCGATCCGAAGCAAACGTTTTCAGAATCGGACGCTCGCGGAATGGGCGGCCGCGTGATTTTCCTGGATGGCGCCGGCCACTTTCCGCCCAAGCTCGACAACAGGTCCCGATTCTACAACCTGGATCACCATCAAGGGGTCATCCGTCCCTTCACGCTGGCGACCTGCGAGCAGGCACTGGTGCTGGTGGTGAACGGCATTGAGCTCGACGAAGGAGACTGGACGCTCTTCGCGAGCGAACCCGATCTCGACACTTTGTTTGCAATCTGGGTGCTGTTGAACTTCCGCAGGGTCCCGAAGCTCAGCAGCCGATCCAAGGACGTGCTGCTGCCCCTGCTGCGACTCGAGGGTGCGATCGACGCAAACGGCTCCGAACTCGCCGACTTCTGTGGCCTCACCCAGAACACCTTGCGCGAAGCCCGCGGCCGACTCGACAACCTCTACACCCGGGAAAAGGAATATCGCACCAAGGAGCGGTGGCCCGACCTCGATTGGCGCGAATTCGCCGCGGCCATGTTGGGGGAAATCGATCGACTCGTTTACACAAGAGCCGATTTTCAGGACCACACCAGCATCGAAGAAATTTTGGGACATCTGGAAATCGCAGATCGCAAGGTCGCGGTGGCCTGCAGGGACCAGTCCGGAATTTATGAAGCTGAGCGCAGACTCAAAAATCGTTTTGGTGACCAACTCGGAATCATCGCTCTCGAAAAATGGAAAGACGGGAAATATCGTCATTACACTTTGCGCCGGGTCTCTGCGATTTTGAACTTTGATCTCGGAGCGACTTACGATCTGCTCAACATCGTCGATCCCGCGGTCAACGGTCGGCCCGCCAGCAATCGCTGGGGAGGCTCCGACGACATTGGCGGTTCGCCCCGGGTATCGGGAACCCAACTCCCGCCGAGCGAAATTTTGCGTGTCCTTCGGCAAGCCTATCGACTCACAAGCAAACGCGAGCGAGTTTGGCCCTGGCTCGCGACGTCGTTCCTGACCGCGAGCCTGGTCGTCGCCTGCGGATTCGCCGCGTTCATCGCGACGATGATCTCGCAACCGCGCGGCGGCGCCCTGGAAGCGATGACCGCAGGGGGCGCCGGATTGATCGCAATGTCGTTGGTGACGCTCACGATTGCTCTTCCCGCGTCTCTCAGCGCTTCCGGAGGTCGCTTGTGGATGTTCGGTTGGCGCAGACCCGCCGGACACGACTGGCTCTACCTCGCACCCATCGTGATCGCGTGCTCCGTTCCGGCAAACGTATGGGCCCCACACGGACTCGCACTCGAGCCCGCGTCCCTGCTCATCGCGCTCGGCGTCACGACACTGGCCGCCATTGCCTGCGAAGCCTGGTTCCGCGGCGCGGTGCATGGATGGTTCCTGTTTCAGGGCCCGATCCAGCGAGTCGCAGGCCCCTGGATGTTCTCGCGGGCAGCGTCGGTTTCGACCTTCTTTTACATGTTGGTCTACACGACAGCGGCACTGGCGTGGAACATCACCGCAGCGGATCCGTTCCCACAAGGCCTTCTGGAGGTCGCCGTCATCGGCGCGACAGCGCTGGCTGCGGGCGCCGCGTTGGCCATGATCCGCGAACGATCCCTGAGCCTGTGGCCGGGCGTGGTCATTCAGATCGTGGGAGGCGTTGTGGGCGTAGCCTTCGCGCTTGCCGGGATCACGCTCTTCTAACGGCGAAACGTGAACTATTTCGGGACGCGAAGATCGCGAGGCAGGCCGAGACCCCGTTCCCCTATGATGTTGAGCTGAATATTCGTCGTGCCACCGGCGATCGCCGGGCCTTGAGAAAAGATGTATTGCTCGACGAACCCGGTCGAGGTGTGGGTGCGGGCGTAACTCGCGATGTCCTCGGCGGTGGGTGCGAGCATGCCGTCGGCACCCAGCAGGTCATAGGCCAGGGTCATGATCTTCTGCATCGTGTCGGTTGAGTAGAGCTTGTTCATCATCATGGGGAGCATCACCTTGAGCTCCTCGCCCTTGGCCTCTGCCGTCAATTGACGCAGGTGCGAAACCTCCGCGGTGCGAACGTAACCCTCGATCTCGGCCAGGCGGTTGCGAATCAACGGATCTTCGATCGCGGGCCGACCACCGCGTTGGCTGCGGCGAGCCAGGGCGATGGTGCTGTTGAAGTGCGCTCGCATCATGTTCGGATTGCCGATCAAATTGCGCTCGTGTTTGAGTGTCGACCGGGACACCGCCCAGCCCTCTCCACGCTTGCCTACGATATTGCCAGCGGGAGCACGGGCATCGGTAAAGAAGACTTCGTTGAAGTCCAGCGCCCCGGTCATCTGCTTGAGCGGCCGCACTTCGATCTCCGGTTGCTTCAAGTCGACGAGCAAATACGAAATACCGGCGTGCTTGCTAGCTTTCGGTTCCGTGCGGAACAGACCGAACATATAGTCGGCTTCCTGCGCGTTGCTGGTCCATATCTTCTGACCGTTGATCACCCATTCGTCACCATCGAGCACTGCGCTGCACTGCAGAGATGCGAGATCACTACCCGCGCCCGGCTCGCTATAGCCCTGGCACCAGCGCAGATCGCCACGCAAGGTGGGACGCACAAACTCGCGCTTCTGCTCTTCGGTCCCAAACTCGATCAAAGTCGGAGCCAACAGTGCGGGGCCCTGACTGACACAGTTGCCCGGCGCTCCGACTCTGGCGTATTCCTCGGTGATGATCGCGCTCTTCAAGACGTCGGGCTGCTGCCCTGCGCCGCCGTACTCTTTGGGAATTGCGAAGTAGACGTAACCAGCCTCGACCCCGCGCTGGCGAAAGAGTTGCTCCTGCTTCTGCTTTGGAAGTTCGGCCTCGTCGCCTTGCAGGGGCCAACCCTTAAGAAACTCCTGAAGGCTCTGGCGGTAGGTGTCGTACTCTTTGCTGTATCTGAGGTTCATGGAGTTACCAACCTCCGAGCGTGGCAACGCGACCGCGAACGACATCGGGGGTCCCAAACGCAGACCGGTTGAACATCGCGCGCTTGTACCACATCTGGACATCGCACTCCCAGGTAAAGCCCAGGCCGCCGTGCAGCTCAACCGATTCACGCGCGGTGTGCATGGCGCGATCGGTGAGGTGTGAGTTCACAATCGCGGCGGCGCGCTCCGCGTCTTCGGGAAGATGGTCGAACGCATGAGCGGCGTACCAGACCAACGCGCGGGTGGGCTCGATGTCCGTGGACAGCCTGGCGAGTTGATGCTTCACGCTCTGGAACTGTCCAATGATCGTGCCGAACTGCTCGCGGGTCTTGGCGTAGTCGACAGACATACGAATCAGGCTGGACGCGACGCCAAAGCTGTCTGCGGCCAGCAAGACCAGCGCGGCATCGCGAACCCGCTGGCTCGCGGCCTCCCCCGACTCGAGAGCCTCTGCATCCGCTGCGTCGAAGACGATTTTGAATATCGGTCGGGTGCGATCGATCCCCTGCATGTTTTCGAGACTCACGCCCCGGGTCTCTCGCTCGACCAACGCCAAGCCACCACCCGAACATCCCACGACGATCAGATCTGCTATGTCTGCGTGGGGAACGTAGAGTTTTGTGCCGTTGAGCTTGCCAGCGCGCTCTGTGACGCTCCACTCCGAAGGCTCCCACTGGCTGTCTTCTTCGGCGACCGCGTAGGTCCCGATCACATCGCCGGTTGCCAGGCGCGGTAGCCACTGGCGCTTCTGGACGTCGCTGCCCGCGAGCATCAGCGCCAACGCGGCGAGTGAATGTCCGAGAAACGGGCCGGGCAGGACACCGCTTCCGAGTGCCTCGGCAACGAGCGCCAATTCGAGGAGTTCCATCCCAGCGCCGCCATACTCCTCGGGAATCATGAGTCCCGCGAGTCCCATCTCAGCCATCCCCTGCCAAAGGGCCGGATCCGTTCCCTCACCGGAATCAAAAATTTCGCGCAACCGTGGTGGTGGACACTCATTGGCGACAAAGCCGCGAACGGTTTCCTGGAGCAATTCCTGCTCCTCTGTGAGGTCAAAATTCACCACGTACTCCCACGAACAATTTCAAGAGGCCCATGTTAGCTCTGAATCTGGGGCAAGCTTGATGTAACTGAACCGGCGTGTGGACCGAACGGTCCGGTCAATCGAAACTCGACATGAAGGTAGACGGCGGTCTGATGGGGCGACTGGAGACGCTGCCGATCAAATCTAAGACTGAAAGTCCGGGCGATGGACGTGGGCAACATCGCACACGATCTCGGCGCCTCTGGGTTCAAGCAGTGAGTTCAGCTGCCGAATCTCTCGAACACGCCATCGGGCGTATCTGCCGCCACGTCAGCTTCGAGGGTGCCAAGCCCCTTCTCGATGGCCTGGCAGTGGCCTTCACCATCGCTGATGCCGCGACTATCGAGATGTGTCGGCAGCAACCTCAGGACAACCACGGCCATTTGTTCGACATTCACGGTTCCGGCGTCCAGTCCGGCCTCCTTGAGTGTGATGCGAACGGTGCCGCGGGATTCGAGGCGATCGAGTGTGGTGCGCTCGTCCAACTGTTCGCATACGTAGTCAAAGATTTCAGACTCTGCCATGCCAGCATCCCCTTCAACGCCGTACGCACACTACGTAGCAGCAACACCGCAACGAACTGCTCAAATTGAATGTCGGGCCGATCGTACTCGTTCTTGAGCAAAAGCCCTCGCCCAACACGCATATCTGTATAGCTTCGAACCATCTTCGCGTGGGATCCAACTCTTCCATGTTCATGCGAACAAGGACACCGATTGGTCTTGAAACTTAGTTGGTCTATTTTCAAGTCAGCGCGACAGAAGTTGTACACGCAAGTCGAGTGCACACGAACGACTCCTGTGCGCAACTCCATCACGTAAGCGAGTCGGCGCGAGTTTCTTTCAAAAATTTCGTCACTCGAGCATCTACGAGCTACACTCAGCTGGGTATCCTTGTGTTGCAACCTCGCGGCTGAGGTACGAAAACCATTGAACGGTCAATCATGACGATGTCTTCGATCGCCGAAAGCTCGTTGGATTCAATCCAAACGAGCGCTGTAGACGTCACTCGCTACGCGGGTGAACGCAGCCCCCTTGTGGCCATTTCTCTAGCCATGGCGGTGACGGGTTGTCTGATTGCAACCGCGATCCCCGGCGCGATCTCCGAATTGCTCTGGCCTCTGTTGTTTCTCAGCTTCGCCATCGAGGAGGAGGTCCGGACGTTCGACGTGCCGGAATGGTGGGGCGGGCTGTTCTTGATTGCGCGACTCGGGTTTCTCGGACTCACCGCCGACACCCCTGCACTCTTGCAGGGAGTCGCTGGCGCCATCGTCGCAGGGGGCCTCTTCCTTCCGCTCTGCGGAGCCGGATACTTGCGCCGTGGAACCTTGATCGCCGTCGCGAGCATTGGTGCCATCGTAGGCATCAAGACACTGCCATTGTTGCTACTGCTCGCCGCCTTGATCGGAATCCCGTTCGCAGCCATACGGTCGTACCGAGGCTCGAACCCGGTGTCATTGCCCGTCATGACTGCAATCGGGTTTGCGATGGCTACTCTTCCCTACCTCGAGCTTCTCTAGAACTCTCTAGACTTCTTTCGCCCTGCCCTCGCACACCCTGCGAGAAGCATCCATCGAGCCTGCTAATATGCGGCCCGGAGTAGATGGACTCGAGCGCCGAGCCTGCCTTCGGACCGATCATGATCACACCGCCACGATTACACAACTCACCATGCTCGCGAACGTCATTGGACCCAAGGAATTTCGCCATGAGAGTTGGTGTCCATCTGCTGACGTGGGTCGTGGTCTCGATCGCAATGCTCACGCCCCGCGTTGCGCCAGCCAGCTCAATACTCGAAGGAACCCGAGAACGCGAGTCGTGCTCCGACCGCGTCTCTACGCGCCGCGCGTTCTTTGGAGACCTTCACGTCCATACCAGCTTTTCTCTCGATGCCAGCACCATGGGCACGCGCACCCGTCCGGCCGACGCCTACCGCTTCGCCTGGGGTGAGCAGATTGGCATTCAACCCTACAGCGAAGGGGGTCGCCCCACCCGTAGCGTCCGACTCGAACGTCCCCTCGACTTTGCGGCGGTCACGGATCACGCCGAACTGCTCGGAGAAACTCGCATCTGCAATTCGCCGGGCATGCAGGGCTACGACTCCCTTGTCTGTCGCATTTATCGCAACTTCCCTCGCGTCGCGTATTTTTGGATGAATGCCCAGGCGAGTCGCGCACAACGCCACGATTTTTGCGGCAAGGACGGCGCGATCTGCCTGGAGGCTTCACGAATACCGTGGAAGGAAAACTGGGAAGCCAGCGAGGCGGCTTACGATCGCAGCGCCGCCTGTCGCTTCACGACGTTCCACGCTTATGAATGGACCGGCGGCGCGGGCATGGGCAACAATTTTCATCGCAACGTCATATTCGCCAACGACATCGTTCCGGACATTCCCCTGAGCTTCATCGAAGCCCCCAAACTGGTGGATTTCTGGGCGGGACTGGGCGCGAGCTGCCGCAACGCCGGTACCGGCTGCGATGTTCTGGTGATCCCGCACAACTCGAATCTTTCAGCGGGCCGGATGTTCCGCACACACCTGCCCGACGGCTCTCCCATCGGAATCACGGAAGCGAGTGGCCGCGCCGAGTATGAGTTGCTGGTGGAGATCATGCAGCACAAGGGCGAGAGCGAGTGCATGTTTGGCCTCGACACCGAAGACGAACTGTGTCGCTTCGAAAAACTGAAGCTGAATAACTTTACGGGAGAATATATCCCGGCGACCGCCTCCCCTCCGGTGGCCAGACAGTTCATTCGCAACATCTTGAAAGAGGGACTCCGAATCGAGAGCCGACTGGACGTCAATCCTTTCAAATTTGGCTTCGTCGCCAGCACCGACACCCACCTCGGTACCCCTGGTCTGGTCAGCGAATCTTCGAGCTTTCCCGGGCACGGGGGCGCGGGAAAGCCCGCGGGCGACGAAGTGATCCGGGGCGTACCGGACTACCTCGAATTCAATCCCGGCGGTCTCGCAGTGGTGTGGGCCGAGGAAAACTCGCGCAGCGCCTTGTTTGCGGGTATGCAGCGCAAGGAGACCTACGGAACCAGCGGCCCTCGCATGCAGGTGAGATTTTTTGGCGGCTGGGATTATCCACAAGACCTCTGCGGCGACGAAGCCTTCGCTCGCAAGGGATACGACGGCGGAGTGCCCATGGGCGGCGATCTCGGGCCGCCACCCGAAAGTGCGACGGACGCTTCCGAACTGGCACCAGCCCCCGTGTTCGCCATATCAGCACTGCGCGATCCCGGCACAACTGCGACACCGGGCACTCCCCTGCAACAAGTACAGATCATCAAGGGATGGCTCGAAAACGGGAGACGTCAGGAACGGGTCTACACCATCGCGGGAGATTCCAACAACGGATCCGGGGTCGACCTCGACTCGTGCCGGACCTGGGGTCCCGGGTTCGACACGCTTTGCGGAGTCTGGCGCGATCCCGATTTCGACGCGCGGCAACCGTCCTTCTACTACGCCCGGGTCGTGGAGAACCCGACCTGTCGTTGGAGTCAGAAGCTCTGCACGGCCAACCATATCCGCTGTCAGGATCCCGGGAACGTTCCCGCTGGCTTCGAACCCTGCTGTGAAGAAAGTCATCAGCGGATCATTCAAGAGCGCGCGTGGACTTCGCCCATCTGGTACACCCCGGATTGATGAGCCAATCCGGCGCTCCCGCCCCTGCAAGATCGACCCGTCACTTGCGCGAACTCTTGCGATCTCCTCTACTTCACTTCATCGCGATAGGCGGACTGTTGTTCTGGGCTGCCGGCAATCGCGAAGTATCCCCCGAAGTCCTCGAGGTGAGGGCTGAGGACGTTGCCCAGCTGACCCGTCAATGGCAACGCAGTACGGGGCGCGATCCGAATCCCGCAGAACTCGACCGGCTGATCGATCAGTTCATCGACGATGCGCTACTCGTGCGCGTCGCGCGCAGCCTCGGTTGGGATCGCGATGATCCCGTAATCCAACGTAGATTGATTCAAAATCTCCGCTTCCTCGATCCCGGCAACAGCGGCAGCGACGCCCAGATCCTGAACGAAGCCTACGCGCTCGACATGGAACACAGCGATATCGTGGTGCGCAGACGCCTGCTCGAACGGATGCGACTCATGCTCGCCGAACGCGCACGCAGTCGTGAACCCACCGAAGCGCAACTGCAGGAGTACCTCGCAGCCCATCGTTCCAGTTTTCTGCGTCCAGCTCGAATCCGCCTGACCCAGGTCCACTTGAGCCGCGATCGCCGAGGAGTGGCACTTCATGAAGATGCACTCACGCTCGTCGAATTACTGAAAGAATCAGCGCTGAACCCCGAGACGGCCCTCGAACAAGTCGCGACGAGAGGGGATCCATTTCTACTTCAAGCCAACCTACCGTCGTGGTCCCAACGTCGACTGGGTGAACGACTGGGGACCCAATTTGCATCGATGGCGTTTGAACTACCGATCGGGGTGTGGAGCGGTCCGGTGGCTTCGAGCTATGGCGAACACGCGGTCTGGGTGCATGAGCGTACAGATGAACAGTTCCCGGAACTGGACGAGATTCACGACCAGGTCAAAGCTGAGTTGTATCGACAGTGGGAGGGAGAAGCGCTGCGCGATGCGCGTGATCAGCTGCGAAGTCAGGTTGAAATTCGGGTTGCAGGTCGAGATCGCTGAGCTACGAAACCGAATAGCCCCCGTCTACCGGCAGCGTCTGCCCAGTAATGAAACGGGCGGCAGGGCTCGACAAGAACAACACCGCCGGAGCGATGTCTTCGGGCGTTCCCCAGCGTCCCATGGGCGTACGATCCAACTGAGGCTTTTCGAGAACATCTACACCCTTCATCGCCGCGGTCATATTGGATTCGATCAGACCGGGGGCGATGGCGTTCACGCGGATTCCATCCCTCACCCAGGCCACCGCCAGATTCTTCGTCATCTGAACGATGGCGGCCTTGGCCGCGCCGTAACCCGGGACAATGGGCACAGCGAAATAAGACGACATCGAAGCCAGGTTGATGACGCTCGCGCCGCCGTCCAGTTGACTGGCCGCCAGTTTCTCCTTGCACGCGGCCACCATCCGATAGGAACCGAACAGATTGATCGCGACCACTTCTTCGAAAACCGCGGGGATGTACTCGTTCCGGCCACCCGGAAGATTGGCTCCGGCATTGTTGACCAGGATGTCCAGGCCCTCGAGCCCATCCGCTAGAGCGGCGATCCCGTCTCCGTCGGTCATTTCCAATTGCTGATAGTCAAAGCCCGATAGATCGAGGTCGTATTCGCTGGCCTTCGCCCTTCGTCCAGTGATCAGCACGTCGGCACCCGCGTCGGCAAAGGCACTCGCGATCCCATGGCCGATCCCGGAAGACCCACCAGTAACCAGCACACGACAATCCGAAAAGTCGAACCGCACGCGATCCGAATCCGAACTTCTCTCACTCATTTGGAACTCCTGTTCTGATCTGATTCAGTGATTGACGATCATCACCTTGGCGCCCTGCTCGGCACTCTGTGCCATGGCCAGGGCCGCGTGGAACTCGTCCAACGCGAACCGGTGCGTGATCATGGGAGAGAGATCCGTGCTGCCGAGCAACTCGAGAGTCTCGCTCCAGTCATCGGGGTACGCCATCGATCCCACGATCGTCATCGACTTCAACAGCAGCACGAGGAAATTGATCGGGATGGGTGTTCGGTGAAGACCCAACACCGAGAGTCGCGTCTCACTCTTTGCATTGGTGATGACCTCTTCGATCACGACGCCCGCGCCAGACGCTTCGATATAGAAGTCGGTACCCGCCATCGGCGTGCCAAACAGAGGAGCCGTCCCATGTAGATCGCGAATGGCCGCCCAGACATCGTCGGAACCGGGCACCAGGGTTGCCTTCGCACCGAGTTTGCGCGCAATTTCGAGTCGACGCCGAGAGAGATCGACCGAAATGATGTCTTCGATTCCTCGAAACCTCAGACTCGCAACGGCACAAAGACCGATGGGACCGGCACCGAAGATCACGGCCTTCTCTCCGGGCTGCGGATTCATTCGATCGACTCCCTGCAAGCCGACGCTCAAGGGCTCAGCCAACGCGGCCAGGTCCATTGGCAAGTTCTCGGGAATCTCGAATAGCGCATTCCCATCCGCGACATTGGGCACCAGGATCCGAGGCGCAAAGGCTCCCTGTGCGCCTCCGTTTCCAATCTGGTTTTGATTGCTCATCGGGTTCACTACAACCCGAGCGCCGAGGGCAATTCCGTCGACCTCTGATCCAACGGATTCGACGATGCCGGCGAACTCGTGTCCGAGCGGCATGGGGGTATCGCTGGGACCCGCCAGTCCCCCGAGTTTGATGTAACCGAGATCACTGCCGCAGATGCCACACGCCGAGACACGAATAATCGCATCGCGTGGGCCCAGGGTTGGTTCGGGTACTTCGTCGATCTCTACGCGCCCTGGTGCGTGAATGTTGACTTGCTTCATAGGGTGACACTCCGGAATACAGGTTGTGCGCCCGTGCGCATCAACCGAGCAATTCTTCAGCCTCTCGGGTCAGATTGGGAATGGGAAGATCAAATGGGCAGGAACTCAGGCAAACAGGCTGGGTGCAGGTCACACACGAACTGGCGTCCCTCGCCAGCGCAGCGTAGCTCTGGCTCGCGACCTCCGGATTGTGATAATCGACTTGATACATTCGCGCCCGCAGAACATCGGCGATCTGCACACCGGCCGGACAACTCGAACTACACTGTGAGCAACCGTTGCGACAGTAGGCCCCACTGTTGGCGCTCACGTAGGCGTCCAGCAAGCGACGATCCGCCGCCCGCACTTTGCTCTGCCCCGACGCTCCGAGATACTCGTCAACGAGTGACTTGTCCGTCATCGAGACAACCAGAGCGTCGACATGGTTCCCGCTGAACACCCAGCGAAAGGCCGCCTGCGCGAAGGTCGCCCCACCCCATTCGTACGCACGCATGTCGTTCAAACGCGCGCCCATCAGTGTCTTCATCGCGATCGTGCCGATGTTTCTCTGGCGCGCCAGCTTCAACAGGCGGGGCAGACCCGTCTGGTTGGCCACGAAGTCGAATCCCCGGGTATATCGTTCGTAGAAAGCGGGATCAGAGCCAAAATTGTGCGCCACCAGGATGACGTCGACCCAGTCTCCCCCGATCGCCATCTCGAGGCATTCCTGCAGTCTTCCGCCGTGGCCACTCATGCCGGAAAAGCGGATCTTTCCCTGAGCCTTGGCCAACGCGACGAATTCGTGCCACTCGGGATTCTTCATTCGCCGCACATCGTTGACTGCGTGGTTGAAGTAGATGTCGACGTAGTCGGTGCGCAAACGTCCCAGGCTGGATTCGAGGGCGCGCATCATGTCTTCTTTGCGGTCGTCGAACGCGGCCATCACCTTTGAAGCGATGTAGACGCTATCGCGCTTCCCCTGCAGCGCTTCGCCGATCAACCGTTCGACGCGTCCTTCGCCGTACATCTCCGCCGTGTCAAAATAGTTGACGCCCCGGTCGAGCGCATAGCGCACGGTATCGGCATCCTTCAGACTGGACGACCCAAAGGAAATGTCCGACATTTCGATATTCGTTCGACCCAGCCTGCGGTATCGCTGCACGCGACTGTCTCGGCTCGTAGCTCGGGTGGCCGCGTCCGCCGCCGCCTCTATTGGAAGCGAAGTCGCCGCAATCGTCGCCGCCGCAGAATTGCGAAGAAATGTACGTCGATCCATCAGCACCTCCTCGACGCGCCAGTTTAGCCCTGATTCACGGTTGGACGAACCGCCGCCCCTGGGCAACCCTCTGCAGGTCCATGTTTAGCTTGCGAAACGTCGAAAAACGCTTCGGCGACATCGTCGCCGTCGCGGGGATCGACCTCGAGATCCCTCGCGGGAAGACCCTCGCCTTGATCGGTGCGAGTGGCTGCGGGAAGTCGACTCTGTTGCGCCTCATGCTCGGGCTCGAGCAGCCGGACCGAGGCCAGATCTTTTTTGGTGACGAGTCGGTCGGCGAAAACAATTTAGAAGAAATTCGTCAACAGGTTGGATACGTCATTCAGGAGGGCGGACTCTTTCCCCATCTGGACAGTGGCGACAATATCGGAGTATTGGCGCGACACATGGGTTGGTCGAGCGGGCGGCGACGCCAGCGAATCGCCGAGTTATGTGAACTCACCCATTTCCCACAGTCCGGATTGCGTCGGCGGCCCGCGCAACTCTCCGGTGGACAGCGCCAACGGGTCGCATTGATGCGCGCCCTGATGCTCGACCCCGCGGTGGTGCTGATGGACGAACCGTTGGGCGCCCTCGATCCACTGATTCGCTTTGATCTTCAGAACGAGTTGCGTGCAATTTTTCGCCGTCTCGAGAAGACCGTGGTCCTGGTGACCCATGACTTGAACGAAGCCAACTTCCTCGCCGACGAACTGATTCTCTTGCGCGACGGGCAGATCGAACAACGCGGAGACCTCGACAGCCTGCGGCGCAATCCCGCGAGCGACTTCGTCGCCCTCTTCTTGCGGGCGCAACACCAACTCGGCGGCGAGCCTGGGCAGAGGAACGACGGGTGAAACGAATCGCATTCAGCCTGGCCTGCACCATCGCGCTGGCCGGGTCCACGGCAGGCGCGGCAGGCAAGACGGAGCTTACCGTCGGCTCCAAGTCGTTTACCGAATCCGTCGTACTCGGCGAACTCGCGCGAATTGCAGCCGAGCGAGATGGTATTGCGATCGCACATCGGCGAGAACTCGGGGGGAGCCGAATTCTCTTCGAAGCCTTGCGGCGGGGAGAGATCGATGTCTACCCGGAATACACCGGCACCCTGATCTACGAGTTGCTCGCCACCAACGCTTCTTCGATCGAATCCCACGACGATCTCTCGAGGGCGCTAGAAGAATTTGATCTGGCTGCCTTGGCACCGCTGGGATTCGAAAACACCTACGCGATCGGGATTCTGAAAGCCAAGGCACGCGCGCTGGGCCTGGTGAAGATCAGCGACCTCGCACGACATCCACAACTCAGATTCGGCTTTAGCAACGAATTCATGGATCGCGAGGATGGTTGGCCGGGACTCGCCAACCGATACGGCCTGGCGCCGGATTTTGTTCGGGGGATGGACCACGACCTCGCCTATCGCGCGCTCGAAAGTGGCGACATCGACGCCATCGATCTCTACAGCACGGACGCCGACATCGCGTACTACGACCTCGCCGTCCTGAAAGACGATCGTCGCTACTTCCCGGAGTACAAAGCACTGTTCATCTACCGCCGAGATTTGGCAGTGCGTTCTCCAGCGCTACTTCGATCCCTGGCTTCGTTGTCGGGCGCGATCTCCGCAGACTCGATGATCGCAATGAACGCGAGGGTCAAACTGGAGCGCAAGAGCGAAGCCGTTGCCGCCGCTGAGTTTCTCGGCGTCACGACCCAGAGCGAGACCGACACACGCTTTACCCGGATCGCGCGAACGACCCTCGAACACTTGACGTTGGTCACCCTCTCTCTGTCGGCGGCGATCGCGGTCGCGATCCCGCTGGGAATTGCCGGCGCCCAATTCCCGGCCCTTGGCACCGCCGTACTCGCAATCAGTGGAGTTCTTCAGACACTCCCGTCCCTGGCACTATTCGTTTTCATGATTCCGTTGTTCGGCATTGGCGCCAAACCCGCAGTGGTGGCGCTGTTTCTCTACAGCCTGCTTCCGATCGTACGAAACACCCACGCCGGACTCACCGGGATCGATCCCGCGCTGCGCGATTCGGCCCTCGCTCTGGGCTTGCCCAGAAGTCGTCGCCTAGCCTGGATCGAAATACCCCTTGCCAGCCATTCAATCCTGGCCGGCATCAAGACAGCCGCGGTCATCAACGTGGGCACCGCGACGCTGGCCGCGCTGATCGGCGCCGGAGGCTACGGCCAGCCAATTCTGACCGGCATTCGCCTCGACGACACCGCACTGATTCTAGAAGGCGCGATTCCCGCTGCGCTGCTCGCCCTGCTGGTGCAGAGTCTCTTCAGCTACGTCGAGCGCTGGCTCGGTTGGGAAGTTTCTTCCGAATAGTCCCAGTCGAGGGCAACGGCCACAAATGAGAGGTCCGATTCGGGCGAGTCGGGCCCATCGAGGAGATCTCCCATCGGGTTTACTAGGGCGGTGTCCATTTCATCGAAGCGAACTCGCTTCAAGGCGAGCACGGAATCGGGTAGTCCTCGAGAGGAGCTGCTCGGGCGGATTGCCGGTTACGACTGGGCGGCCGTGCGTGCTTCCCTCGACGCCCAGGGCTACGCCCGGCTTCCCGGACTCTTGACCCGTGTCCAATGCGATGAACTGATCTCGCTCTATCCAGAACGCGATCGTTTTCGCAGCTTCATCGAAATGGGCCCCCGTCGCTATGGCGAGGGGAGCTATCGATATTTCGCCAACCCGCTTCCGGCCCTTGTACGCACCTTGCGCACCCATGTCTATTCGCGCCTGGCGCGGGTTGCGAACGATTGGAACGATGCGTTGAAGCGGAAGGAGCGATACCCATCGCGGCTCGCGCCGTTCCTGGCGAAGTGTCATCGCGAGGGTCAACATCGGCCGACTCCCTTGTTGCTGCATTACGAGGCCGATGGATTCAACTGCATGCATCAAGACGTTTATGGTGCAGTCGCGTTTCCACTTCAGCTGGCTTGCCTGCTCTCGGCATCACCGGTTGATGAGAAGCCGGTATTTTCGGGCGGCGAGTTCTTGATTGGTGAACAGCGACCGCGGCAGCAAACTCGCGTGGAAGCGTTGACGTTGTGTCGAGGCGAGGGACTGATTTTTGCGAATCAGTTTCGACCGATCATCGGGGGACGTGGCGCGTATCGGGCAGTCATGAAGCATGGGGTCAGTCGGGTTCGTCACGGTGAGCGGATTGCGCTGGGGGTGATCTTTCATGATGCTGAGTAGACCGCACTGCAGCGATGAGCCTGCAGTGTCGGATCTCCATTGCACCTTCTAGCGCTCTTTCAAGCGGCTAGAGCGCACCCAAGTGCGCGCGAGTTGGGCACGCGGCTTGCGTCACCCCTCTTCATGGACAACTACTGCGATCACGACTTCGACCATGAGTACGACTACAAGTACGAAGACCGACCTCGCGTCCGGCGCAGCCCAATGCCCGGAATTGCAGCGGTGCTGTCGGTGTTGATCCCCGGCTTGGGGCAGGTCTACAACGGCCGGCTGGCCGCTGGCGCGATCTGGTTTCTGGCGGCCAGCTTTGGCTACTGGGCCATCCTGGTGCCGGGCATCCTGATTCACGCAGCATCGGTCTGGTCTGCATACCGTGGCGCGAGGTACTGGAATCACGACTGAGCCAGAGAAACCTGGCTCGAACGAAAACTACACGGCTTGACCGATTCCCTCGCCTTCAGTTCAATCTGCGGCTACTGAAGCGCAGGGCGCGAGGGGGGGGTGGAGTGACGGAAGCATCGGAGCCGGGCCACGAGTCGGAACAGGCCAAGGCTTACTGGCGAGCGAATCTTCGCCTGATGGCCACGCTGTTGGCGGTCTGGTTCAGCGTGCCCTTTGGACTGGGGATCGTCTTTGTCGAACCCTTGAATCGGTTCCATCTCGGCGGTTTCCCGCTGGGCTTCTGGTTTGCGCAACAGGGATCGATCTACGTCTTCTTCGTCCTCGTATTGGTCTACGCGATCGGCATGCGTCGACTCGATCGCGAGTACGGTTTCGAATGAGACGCCTGCTTTGAGCATCCTCACCTGGACGTACATCACGGTCGGCCTGAGCTTTGCGCTCTACATCTGCGTTGCGATCTGGAGCCGGGCATCCAGCACGTCGAGTTTCTACGTGGCTGGACGAGGGGTCCCCGCCGTAGCCAACGGCATGGCGACCGCTGCCGACTGGATGAGCGCAGCCTCGTTCATATCCATGGCCGGGCTGATCTCCTTCATGGGCTACCAGGGCGGCATCTACCTGATGGGCTGGACGGGAGGCTACGTGCTGCTCGCACTCCTGCTCGCGCCCTATTTGCGAAAATTCGGCCGCTTCACCGTGCCCGAATTCGTGGGAGATCGATACGACTCTCAGTTTGCGCGCGTGGTCGCGGTTTTTTGCGCGATCTTCATTTCATTCACCTACGTCGCCGGCCAGATGCGCGGCGTGGGCGTGGTCTTCTCGCGCTTTCTCGAGGTACCCGTCGACACGGGGGTCCTCATTGGTGTCGGTCTCGTGTTCGTGTACGCCGTCGTAGGCGGCATGCGCGGCATAACCTACACCCAGGTGGCCCAGTACTGCGTGTTGATCGTCGCCTTCATGATTCCGGCAGTCGCAATTTCCCACCAGCTCACGGGCAGCTGGATTCCGCAACTTGGCTTTGGAGCCACCCTCAGCGATGGCCCCAATGCGGGGCGCTATCTGCTCGAAACCCTCGACGCGATTCAACGCGACCTCGGTCTTCCCGAATACACCGCGGCCTGGGTGGGGGGCAAGAAGTCCATGGTGGACGTGCTCGCGATCACCCTGGCGTTGATGGTCGGTACCGCCGGGCTTCCTCACGTGATCGTACGCTTCTATACGGTGCGCAACGCCGCCGCGGCCCGTTGGAGCGCCGTCTGGGCCCTGCTCTTCATCGGCATCCTCTACACGACCGCCCCGGCCGTCGCGAGCTTCGCGCGTGTCAATTTGATCCAGACCCTGAATGGCCACGCGTACAGCGAGGTGCCGGAGTGGTTCCGCAGCTGGGAGCGGACGGGGCTGATCTCGTTCAACGACAAGAACGGCGACGGCATCATCAACATGGACGGCGACCCAAAAATCAACGAACTCGACGTGGACCCTGACATCATCGTGCTTGCAAACCCCGAGATCGCCGGCTTGCCCAACTGGGTGATCGCATTGGTGGCGGCGGGTGGGTTGGCCGCAGCGCTGTCCACCGCAGCCGGTCTGCTGCTGGTGATCTCGTCGTCGATCTCCCACGATCTATTGAAGTCGTTCATGTGGAAGGATCTGAACGAAAAGCAAGAACTGCGGGCGGCGCGAATCTCAGCCGCCTTCGCGGTCGTCGTCGCGGGATACTTTGGCATTCACCCGCCGGGATACGTCGCACAAGTCGTCGCATTCGCCTTTGGCCTGGCTGCCGCGAGTTTCTTTCCCGTGCTGGTGCTTGGGGTATTTGACAAGCGAACCAATCGTCAGGGGGCGATCGCTGGCATGCTGGTCGGTATCCTGTTCACCGCCAGCTACATCATCTACTTCAAACTGCTGGCACCGGAAGCCGGCTCGTCGCAGTGGTTCTTCGGCATCAGCCCGGAGGGAATTGGATCGATTGGGATGCTGCTGAACTTTGTGACGACCCTTGTGATCAGCCGCGTCACCCCGCCTCCAGAAGCCGCCATTCAGAGCATGGTCGACGAAATGCGACTCCCCCGGGATGGACCCGCTGTCGGCTGAGAACGGAAACTCCGTTTGTGTTGCATGGCATGACGCATCATTTGTGGCAAATTACACACATTCTGTAGTGAAGATTGTCTCCAATTGGTTTTTTTTGCGTTTGTTGAAGTTATTTTTGCCACAAATGCATCTTTCCGACCACATTTCGTGACACCACCAGACCCCTCACGTCCACTTCCTTTATGAGAAGCAAACCTTGGGAAGGGGGCCGCTTCGAAATCCGTGATCGCCACACTGTTCGTCTGGAGGAGGATTTTGTGGTTTCCCGGTCAGTCGTGTCGCTACCGAAGATGGTGATGTGTTTTCGGAGACTCGGTTGAAATAGCGGGCGCA
This sequence comes from Myxococcales bacterium, assembly GCA_022563535.1. Classification (NCBI taxonomy): domain Bacteria; kingdom Pseudomonadati; phylum Myxococcota; class Myxococcia; order Myxococcales; species Myxococcales bacterium. The sequence continues at coordinate 130,196 of JADFNE010000001.1, read as the reverse complement.
GTTCCATGCGGTTCTACCGCGCGAACTGCGCCCGCTTTCATTTGTCCAGCTGCTGAATCTGGAGCAACGAGCCCCGCCCCACCCCATCATCGCCGACCCCCGCACCCGAAAGGGACACCCTCGGCGAGCTGTCGTTATCGGCCTATCCTCGCGCCCTGGCCTTTGCAACCCCATCCACCTACGAATAGAGCACACGGAGAACACGACCCCATGGATCTCGCTTCGCTACTGACCCAAACCAGCCCGGAAATCACCGACCTGGCGATCTTGATCATGCGAGTCTTCATCGGCAGTTGTTTCGTCGTACACGGTCTCGGCAAGCTCGGTGTCGTCGGAACGGGAAACATGGAGGGCTTCGTCGAATGGCTCGAAAGCCTGAACGTCCCCATGGCACCGGTCCAGGCTCGCATGGCGATGCTCTCTGAGATCATCGGTGGGACGGCGATTGCACTCGGAGTCATGACGCGTCCTGCTTGCATCCTGTTGATCGGCACCATGATGGTCGCTGCGCGACTCGGCCACAAAGGCTGCGGTTATCTGATCACCAACGAACCTCCGGGAGCAGAGTACGTGGTCAACCTCGCGGCCATCTGCCTCGTGATCGTCCTGCTGGGCCCGGGCGCCTATTCGCTCGACCACATGCTCTTCTAGTTTGGTTGCGGGAATGACGAGGTTCGCCGAACCGCGTTGGCGCGGCGCACCCGAAACAACAGCGAAACCCGGGCATTGCATCAGGCAGCTCGGAGTCAAAGCGTTATGCTTGTTCCCCTCAATTTCAATTCCCGAGGAGTGAAACCCCATGACCCAAGAAGCAGTCATTGTCGACAGCAAGCGCACAGCCCTCGCCAAGGCAAATCGCGGTTCCTTGAACAACACCGAACCCGTGGACTTCCTCGCGCACACGATCCGGAGTGTGGTCGAAGGGATCGAGGGCCTCGATCCGCTGGAAATCGAAGATGTGATCGTGGGCTGTGGCTTTCCCGAAGGTTGTCAGGGGATGAACACCGCCCGCGTCGCCACAATCGCAGCGGGCCTGCCCAAGGAAGTTGCCGCGACGACGGTCAATCGTTTCTGCTCATCGGGATCGCAAGCCATCATGATGGCCGCCCACTCGATCATCAATGAAGGGGCGAGCATTGCAATCGGCGCCGGAGTCGAGACCATCACCATGATGCAGGACGGCAGCCAGAACACGACCCGGCTCGCCAACGCCGCCGCCGCCGAGCGCTTTCCGGGCCTCTACTATCCGATGGGCATCACCGCCGAAATCGTCGCCGAGCGCTACGGCATCAGCCGCGAAGCCCAGGACGAGTACGCGGTGCAGAGCCAGCAGCGCTACGCCAAGGCCGTCGAACAGGGCCACATCGCCGAAGAAATCACGCCCTTGAAGGTGACGCGCAAGGTCATCCAGAAGGACAAGGACCCCTACGAAGAAGAATTCCTGCTCGAGATCGACGAGTGCAACCGACCGACGACCACCCTCGAAGGACTGAGCGGCCTCAAACCCGTGTTCAAGAAGCCCGAGGACGGCGGGACCGTCACCGCGGGCAACGCCTCGCAACTCTCCGACGGCGCATCTTCGACCTTGCTCATGTCCGCCAGCAAGGCCAAGGAACTCGGCATCGAACCCCTGGGCATTTACCGCGGCAGCGCAGTCGCGGGTTGTGGCCCCGAAGAAATGGGCATCGGTCCGGTCTTCGCGGTTCCAAAGCTTTTGAAGCGCCACGGCCTGACCATGGCCGACATCGGCATTGTCGAACTCAACGAAGCCTTCGCCTCCCAGTTGCTCTACTGCAAGCGCGAACTCGAAATCCCCGACGATGTGCTGAATCCCCAGGGCGGCTCGATTTCCATCGGCCATCCCTTCGGCATGACGGGTTCACGCATGACCGGGAGCTTGTTGCGCCAGCTGAAGCGCGAGGGGAAGCGATACGGGATCGTGACGATGTGCATTGGCGGCGGCCAGGGGTTTGCGGCCTTGTTCGAGGCCGCCTGAGTCGATCGCCGAAATTCGCTCAGGCCCCCGCCAACTCAGCGGCCGCACTCGTGATCGCTTCGATCGTGTAGTCGATGTCCTCGTCGCTGTGGGCGGCGGACATGAAGAACTTCTCGTGGGCCTTTACGATCCCCCGGTCGAGCAGCAGGTCGATGAAGCGGAGATTCAGGCTCGAGTTGGCCGCGAGGGTCGAGCGGTGGTCGACCACGACTTCCTCGCTGAACCAGGGCTGAAAGACCGTGGCTTCACCCATCACCTGGGCCGGTATCCCTGCACGCGACAACGCATCCTCGAGTCCGGCGCGCAGCCGGTTGCCTTTGCGTTCCACCGTCTCGTAGAAGCCGGGCTTCTTCAATTCTTCGATGATGGCGAGCGCGGCGCGACAACAGATGGGGTTGCCGCTGAAGGTGCCGCTCAATCGCGCCCAGTCTCCCGTCAATATGCGCATGGGTGAGGCCATCGACATCATCTCGCTCTTGCCACAGAGAACACCGAAGGGATGACCGCCCGAAATCGTTTTGCCGATGGCGCACAGATCGGGTGTCACCCCGTAGAGTTCTTGCGCGCCACCGAGGGCCAGGCGGAACCCCGTCACCACCTCGTCAAAAATCAACGGGATTTCGAGATGGGTCGTCAGCGAGCGCAACCCCTGCAGGAAGCCCGGCTTCGGCGGAATCGTGCGGTGCATGGGTTCGACAATGACGCACGCCAGCTCGTCGGCGTGCTTCTCGATGATGGCGCAGGAAGTTTCGAAATCGTTGTAGGGCGCGATCAAGGTTTCGCCCCGAGCCGATGCGGGAATTCCGGCAGAGTCCGCATGCGCTTCGGGGAAGGCCGGGGGATCCTGGGTCCATTGGGTACTCATGAGCGCCGAATCGCCCATGCCGTGGTAGGCCCCTTCAAATTTCAGAATCTTGTCGCGCTTGCGAAACGCCCGCGCCACGCGCATGGCGTAGAAGGTGGCTTCGCTCCCAGAATTGTGAAAGCTCACCTGTTCGGCACACGGGACTGCATTGACGATTTCTTCCGCCAACTCGATGGCGGATTCGCTGACCATCAAATACGAGGTACCGCGCTGAAGTTGCTCCTCAACCGCCTTCAACACCGCGGGATGGGCGTGTCCCAGAAACATGGGCCCGGACCCCAATAGATAGTCGATGTATTCGTTGCCCGAGCAGTCTGTAATGCGCGATCCCCTCGCCTGCTTGATCACCATCATGTAGTCGGGGTTGTAGGATGCGTTGCGCACGCCGCTCGGCAGATAGGTCGCGCATTTCTCGAGGAGTTCTGCCTCGCGCTCGGCTCTTGGAATCTTGTGGAACGTCATGTGCATTCACCGTTTCTGGTCTTCAAGTCTTTACATTGAAATGGCTGATGTACTTCGCGAAGCGTTCGAGCATCTCTTCCCGGCTCACCTTGATTGCATCGAGAGAGTGATCGTGCTTGCCGTGCTTCTCCTGCGGATTGTCTTCTTTGTGTGCGCGCATGGCAGACTCCCCTTCCGGCGTCCAATCGATCCCGAAGTGACTGTAGATGCGCTCTGCGGACGCTACCGGATCGGCGACGAAGTCTTCGAAGTAGAGGTCGTAAAACTGGGACGGGGCCCGGTCACGCCTCACTTCGATTGCGCGCTCCACCCCCGCTGCCCAGAGTTCCATTTGCTCACGGACGATGTCGTCGGGATCGATCACATCTGAATTGATGCTGCGAAACCCGGCCAACAGGCTCGCGTAGGAAGACATCACCTTGGATGGATCGCGGTGGGTCCAGATCACCCGGGCGTCCGGGTAGACCTCGAGAAAGTGATCCAGATGTTTGATGTGAACGGGATACTTGAGCAGCCAAGGCATGCCTCTGCGACTCGAGCCGATCAACTGCAACAACTTCTTGTGCCGGCGGTAGGTCTCCACCAGGTTGGTGTTCTTGTACCAATTGATGTAGTGCGGCACGCGCAAGCCGCCTTCCCAATAATCGTCGGTGAAGGTGTGGGCCATCATATGTCCGCACTCTTCCGGCCAGCCCGGATCCATGAAGTGCACGGCCTTCAAGCGCGGATTGGCCTGCCACATCATGTCGATGTTCGACTTGGAAGCCTGAAAATCTGGATGCGCTTCCCATTCGGCTTCGGGCGGCCGCGGCTGAGGATGCTCGGCCAACCAAAACGGCAACGATTGACGATTGGGATCTGCGGCCAACAGATAATGGAGCGCGGTGCTCCCGGTGCGAATCAGCCCGGTAATCACCAGGGGCTTTTCGATGGGGTTGTCAAAAATTGTCGGATCGTCTTTGAAGGCCTGCTCGGAGAGCAAGCGTCGCTTCAACACGTGGATCAACTTCAAACGCACGGCGTACTGGCCAACCTGCGAAAGGTTGCAGCCTATGTCGTACTGCTCGAGCAAGACCCGCAGGCCTGGGAGATAGTGGGTGTCTCCGAAGTCTTCCAGTCCGGTTTGTTCCCGGGCAATTTCGTGAAGAGGCTCGGTCCAATCCACACACTTTTCGATCTGGTCTAGGCGTTCCACTCCCTCTCCTCGTTATAGATCGTTACAGAACTCCGATGGCTTCGAGTTGCTTGCGGTGTAAGTTGGAAACCGGATTGTCGATCTCGAAGTTGGCATCCTGTGGCATGACTTCGTAGTGCTTCATCTGCCGGCCCAAACGGATCAAGATCACCGTAAAGCGCATTCCCGCGAGAATTTCGTAGTACTCGACGTGTTCCGCGCTGGTGCCGCTCAGGGCGACGTAGCGCTCGATGGTCTCTTCGCGGTTCAAGAACCCCGGCAACATCGGATAGCCCATGCCCTCGGCGTGGAAGCGACCCAGAAAGAGTCCCCAGGCGAGATCCATCATCGGATCACCCAGCCGCGCCATTTCCCAGTCGATCACCGCAGCGCAGTGCGGCCCCTGAAAGATCATGTTACCGATGCGCGCATCGCCCCAGACCAGGGACTTTATTTCGGGTTCCGGCGGGCGGTTCTCGCGCAGCCAGGCCAGCGAGGGATCAACGCAGGGATGACCGCCCTCTGGATACGCCCAGCGATAGAAATTTTCGTAATACGCGAGCTCCTGGTCCAAGGGTGTTTGGCCCAGTTCGGGCTTGGCCAGAAAGTCGAGCTTCAACTCGGCGGGATCGAGGGCGTGAATCTTGACGAGAATGTCGATGTAGCCGTTCCACAAGGTCGACTGGTCCTCGCGACTCATCTGTTTGAGCCAACCTTCGGCGGTATACGGTGGATTGTCCGCGGGGCACAGCCCGTCGATTTTTTCCATGACGTAGAAGGGATCGCCGATCGCATCGCCAGTGCGCTCTTCCCACAACATGGCGGGAACGGGGATTCCGCTATCGCGCAGCGCATGCATGACAGCGTACTGAGACGGAAGGTCGTACTCTGGAAACAACTGAAACCCGCTGGGCTTGATCCGGGCGACCAGACCCCGTTCTACATTCACTCCGCCAGATCGATAACAGAGGTCGAAGATCAGGGTGTCGCTGGAAAACCCGGTGCCGCCGGGGCCACCTACTTCGCCCACCTCGATTCCACTCGCGTCGGCGGGAAGTACGCTTGCAAACCACGCCTCGAGTCGTCTGCGAATTGCTTCTAGATCTCTGCCGATCGGCGCGGGCATCTGAGCGCCTCCAGATTGGAGTTTCTGCTTGCGCCCAGATTCTAGTAATTCAACGCGGCGGAAGCGAAGGCCCGACTCACTCGCGTTCTGTGACTGGATCGCTCGGTACTGTGCTCGGTACTGCGATTGTCAGATCGGGTCGACCACGGTCCATTCGCGATCGCCCACGACAACCTCCACTTCGTCGCCGATTCTGGCCCCAATGAGCGCGCGGCCCACCGGAGACTGACATCGACCATACTCAGTCCAACGAAGCCCCGTCCAAAACCTCATCCACGAGCGGAAGCTCCATCCGCCCACAAGTCCCCTTCCCTTCGGCACTTTCGAGTTCGATCACACCGCCGTGATCGCGAACAATCCCATGGACCACGCTGAGCCCGAGCCCGCTTCCGCCCTCGTTCATTCGCGTCGTGAAGAACGGATCAAAGACCTGAGCGCGATCGCTCTCGGCGATTCCGCAACCGTCGTCCCTCACCTCGACGCGGGCCACGTCTCCAATGCGCGACACAACAATCTCAACGCGCTGGGAGACGGGACGAGACTCGATCGCGTTGCGGGTCAGATTGACCAGTACCTGCTCGATCTCGATCGCACACACATTGACCCACAGCGGCCCACGATCTCCTACGATGTCGATCTCGATCCCCCGCTCTCTCGCGTAGCTGATGGTGAAGTGTCTGGCGCGCTCGATGATTTCGACCAGGTCCTGCGTCACCTTGATCGTGCTTTCGTGAGCGGCAAACTGCAGCAGGCTCTTGATGATCTCACAACACCGTGTGGCCTGGTCGACATTCTCTTCGAGCAGAGTTTCGACCGCCCTCCAGTCTCCCTCCTTCGCACACCGCAGTGCGAGTTCGGAGGCCAGGCGGATCGATCCGACGGGGTTGTTGATCTGATGCGCGACCCCTGCGGCCAGTGTACCCGCTGAGGAGAGTCGCTCAGCGTGCCGAACCGTGAGTTCCGCTCTGCGCAATTCGCTGACGTCGCGAAAAATTGTCACACAGTGAGTCTTTCCGAGCTGCGTCTTGAAGGATCGGGCGGTCACCTGCCCGTGCACCCAATGACCGCCAGCATGGCGAATTCGCACCTTGCGGCACTGGGTCACGCCGGGCCGCTCCAACAAGCGTGGAAGCGCAGCCCTGATGTCGCGCAGATCGTCGGGGTGGATATGCTCGACGTACTGATCGCCCAACAAATCGTGGTCGCTCCGACCGATGATCTCGAGGCTGTTGGGGCTGGTATAGAGGCAAGAGCTTTTATCATCGTACTCCATCAACAAATCGCCCATGTTTTCGATCAGGAGCCGGTAATGAGCATTCTGCGTCGCGAGCTGAGCCTTCGATTCTTGCGCCTCTTTGGACGCAATGCCTACGACTCTTTCGATCGTTAGCGCGACCAGATAGACAAACGAAACCATGGCGGTGATCGAAGCAAAACGCATCTGATTCCACGGGAGAATTTCGCCGCCAAACAGATTCGTATCGGTCGTGGATGCGTACAGGGCCGTCAATCCCACGCCAGCCAATACCGCGATCGTCCAGCGCGTTGCCCGGCCTGCCCCTTCCAGGATAAAAGCAAAGATCGGGAGAAGACATGCGATGAGTACGGCAAAAGTTGCCTCGCCTCCGCTCGCGAACGTGACACCAACGCTCACCAGGTAGATGTACCCAAGCACGCCTTGACTCAGGGTCCGAATGCGAACCCCCGCCCGAATGGCGATCAGAAAGGCAGTCCAGCCCCCGGCGATTGCGAGCCCCAGCTTGAGTCCGAACGCTGTTCCGTTGACCACCTGTCCGGCGACGACCAGAACCGAGCCCCCGAGCATGACCAGCAGCATTCCAGTCAGAACCCGAGCCTGACTTCGCTCCTCGGGACTGGAACTGCGCAAACTGTCGGGCAGGAATCGCTCGAGCAGGCGGGCAATCTCCGTCTGCCAGATCGCATCATCGTTCTTCGACGATGTCGATGCTTTCGACGATGCAGACGTCGGTTCTGTCGGGGATCCGGTGTCGCCTTGCGCCATGAGCCATCCGGGCCGGTCTCTCCAGGCTCTGTCCGGCCGGTCGCAGGCTAACACGACACCTATTCATGTAGCTAGCATTATTACTGACATTATTACTAGCAGAGTCAAAGTCATGACGACGCCGTCTTGGCGCGACTCGGGGTTACCACCTATAGCGAACCGATATCATCTCCCAGCTGAAGTAGATTCGGTCGCCCCCGACCTTGGACGGAATGATGTTGAGCAACATCCGGCTGCCGATATCGATTGAATCGTTCAGCGGATAATCCAACCCGGCCCCAAAACTCATCAAGAACTCAGTATCAGTCCCGCTTTTGCTGCCCTTGTCCTTATCGAGGTGTGTAAGCCCCATCCCAGCTTGGGCGTAGGGTTTGACCTTCCTGGCGAATTCGCTTGTTTGACCCGACCAGTCGAACAGATAGCGAGTGAACACCATGGGGGAGACGAGCATGAGGTTGTCATCTAAACCGAGTTGAATCGCAAACCCGACCGCGACCTCATCGCGCATGAGACGGTCGGCTTCGAAGTTGATCAAAAACGAGTCCGGGTCCGCGGTAAAGCCGAGTCCCCCGCGAAAGGACCAGAGTTTCACGGGGTCGGCGGATCTGGCGGGGCTTGCGGGATTCGCCGGAACCGCTTGCGCGCTCACGATTGAAGTCATCAAAAACTGGCAAGCGAGTGCCAGCGCCACGGTGCTGAGTAGTCTATTCATGTTGCCCCCAAATGAGAATCCGCAAGGAAGAGCGGAACCTCTCGTCATTGAAACGCTATCAGACAGAAGTCGGAGACCGCAAGCATCGCTCCAGTTCCAATCGACAGATTCAACACGCGGTTATACTCGCCGGGTGAGTGACCCCGAAGCGAATTTGACCGCGACTCCCGCCACGCCAGAGGCAGACGGCTTCCCGCTTGCGACGACGCGCAGCCGGGCCGATACCTGGGCCCTGGTGCTCAAGTCCCAAGGCATTTCCGCTCAGGTCCTGCGCACGGATTCGGGCTACGCGGTAGTCGTAGCCAGCGAAGACAGCCAGACTGCCCGGGAGATCATCGCGCTGTGGGTCAACGAAAATCGACCCCGTCCCACTCCGCCGGAGGCGCAACTGCCCAATACCCGGCGCCCGGGCGACATCGCCGTCGCCTATGCTTTGGCGCTACTCGTGCTGGCGCTCTACTTGCTCCTCGAGCGTCATGGCGACGAGGCATTGGCGCACCGGGTCGGCAGCGCGAACGCGTACTACATTCTGCGCGGCGAACTGTGGCGCATTTTCACCGCCCTGACACTGCACAAAGACCTCGCCCACGCCCTCGGCAACACGTTGATCGGTGGACTTTTCCTCGCCTCGCTCGCGGGACGGGTTGGGGCCGGCGTGGCCCTGGCCGGAGCCCTGGCCTCCGGCGCGCTCGGAAACCTCGCCGACGCAATTCACCACCAGACGGGACACAACTCGATCGGCGCATCCACTGCAGTATTTGGGGTCGTGGGGCTCTTGTGTGGCATCGAGGCCTGGCGCCGCCAGCGCCTGGCCCTGCCCTGGCGAGGGGCCTGGGTGCCCATCGGCGCAGGCATCGGCTTGCTCGCAATGCTCGGCTCCGGAGGCAGCGAAGTAGACTTCGGCGCTCACGTCTACGGCCTGCTCTGCGGAATGGGCTTGGGGGTTTTATTTGCACCGATGCTGAGTCCGGAGCCTCCGCGTGTTCTCGTTCAGCTCCTCACTGGCTTGTTGAGCACGGCTACCCTTGCCCTCGCGTGGGCAATCGCCTGGCTGCCAGCCATCCGTTGACGATCTATCTTCTCCGCCATACAAAACAACTCGACAAGGACTGGAGTGCCAACGTGAACCAACTCTTTTCAATCGAAGGCAAGACCGCACTCGTCACCGGCGGAACCCGAGGCATCGGCTTGATGATTGCCCAGGGCTACATCGAAGCCGGGGTTCGGGTCTACGTTGCATCGCGTTCTGAATCCGCCTGTGCGGAAACCCAGAAAGAACTTTCGAAGCTCGGGACTTGTGTCGCGATCCCCGCCAACTTGTCCACCCAGGAAGGTTGCCAGGCCCTCGCCGACGAGATCAAGGAGCGGGAAAGCAATCTCGACATCCTGGTCAACAACGCGGGAGCCAACTGGGGAGCCCCCTACAGCGAATTTCCGGCGTCCGGCTGGGACAAAGTCCTCGACCTCAACCTCAAGGCTCCCTTCTTCCTCACCCAGGCCCTCACACCGATGCTCGAGGCCGCAGCCAGTGAAGGCGACCCGAGCCGGGTGATCAACATCGGATCGATCGATGGCCTCAGAGTCTCGCAAATGGACACCTACTCGTATTCGGCCAGCAAAGCGGCCATTCACCACCTGACTCGGGTACTGGCGCGCAAACTCGCACCCAAGATCACCGTGAACGCCGTGGCCCCGGGGCCCTTCCAGAGCAAGATGATGGCGGCGACCCTCGAGTCCTTCGGAGAGGCGATCGCCGACCAGTGTCCGATGAAGCGGATTGGCGAACCTGACGACATGGCGGGGGTTGCGATCTACCTGGCCTCAAAGGCCGGCGCCTACGTGACCGGCAACGTGTTGCCGGTGGACGGCGGATTTTCGACGACCAATTAGTGAGTCGTTCAATACGTCGATCAACACCGGACGATCAATTTTTGCCGAACAGCTTCTCCGCGACGACATAGCCAAAGGTCATGGTCGGTCCCAGGGTCCCACCGGCACCCGGGTAAGTCGGACCCATCACCGCTGCAGAACAGTTCCCGACTGCGTAGAGACCTTCGATAGGTTCACCGGACTCCGTGAGCACCCGCGCTTCCGCATCGACCCGCAGGCCGCCCCGGGTTCCGAGATCTCCCGGGTATATTTCGATTGCGTAATACGGTGCATGGTCGATCGGGCCCAGACACGGGTTGGGGGTGACCGTCGAATCTCCGTAGTACCGATCGTAGGCGCTGTCTCCCCGGCCAAACTCGGGGTCCTTCCCGTTGTGCGAGTAGGCGTTGATCTTTTCGACGCTGGCCTCGAGTCCGGCTGCATCCACACCCATCTCGGCCGCCAGACCTGCGATCGTATCCGACTTCAAGATGTACCTCGACCGCAAGAACGCTTTCGGGATCGGCATGCCGGGGATCAGGGGACCCACCGGGTACTTCTTTCGGAACGGATCGTGGAATACGAACCAACACGGCACGGTGACGGCGTCGGGAGTATCCCTGCTATAGGCGTCCTTGCAGATGTCGTCATAGGGCGCCGATTCGTTGAGGAAGCGCTCGCCCTTCGAATTGACCATCATTGAGCCGGGCAGTCCCTTTTCGACGACCAGCATGCGCGCTCGTTCTTCACCGGGGACCACCGTCACAGGGCCCCACCACGCGCCGTCCATGAAGCCCACGGCCGCCCCCAACTCCTGGCCCCGTTGAATCACTTCACCGGTATTGCCCGGGTTCGCACAGGTCCATTCGGCCTTGGTGGGACTGGGCAGATACTGCTTCCGCATTGCGTCATTGCTTTCAAAACCACCGGCGGCGAGCAGCACACCGTGCTTGCCTTCGATGCGAATTCGTTTGCCCTGCTTGTTCGCGATCACCCCCACTACCTTGCCATTTTCGAGGATGAACTCCTCGAAGGCGCACTCGAGCCAGATCGGCACGTTGCGGTCCAGTAGCGAGAGCCGGAGTTGCCCCATCAGCGCGTTGCCCAGGGCGAGTGAACGATCGCGCGAACTCTTGAAGCGTCCGACAATGTCGAGGCAATATCGAAATACGATCTTCAAGAGCATTTTGATGTAGCCCGGAGCACTGGTCAGGATGTCGTGGGCTTCGGTGGCGGACATCGCGACGCGGCCCATGATCAATTCCTGAAGCGCGGGCTCGCGCATATTGTAGAACTCATCGCCGAGCAGGCGCGCGTCAAAACGATGGGGTTCGCACGCCCGACCCCCCGGCTTGCCGCCCGGAACTTCGGGGTAGTAGTCGACATAACCCGGCATTGAAAACATGTTGAGCCGCGCGTGGTCGTGCAAATACTCGAACATCAGGGCCGACTGCTCGACATAGACCTCGAGCTTGTGCTTTGACACCTGTCCCTCGGTGGTGTTTACCAGGTACTCGAGGGCTTCTTCGGGTGTATCGTCGACGATGCCGTCCTCGAGCATCAGGTGATTGCAGGGAATCCACAGGGAACCACCGCTCATCGCGGACGAGCCACCGTAGAGTTCGGTCTTCTCGATCAACAAGACGTCACCGCCGAGATCCTTCGCGCGAATCGCAGCGGTCATGGCACCGGCACCACTGCCGACGATGACGAGATCTACACTGTGGTCGAAGCCCTGGTGTTCGCTCATGCTGGAGTCCTTGATAGGATGGGAGTCCGGGAGACCGCGAGCTGCAGCAACATCAAAGTCGCCGCGGGCAAGTCTACCGCCTCCCAGGTTAAAGGACGAAAAACCTCTCCCTCCGGGGTTCAGGGATCAAACTCGCATTGAGTATGGACCGATTGATCCAGCGGTCAGCCGTGTTCGCGAATGCGAAAGGCCCAAAGCGCGGTAGCGAACATGAAACCGACGAGCAGTAAGAGACCCGAAGGTGAGAGTCCGGGAACCAGCGGCGGCTCACAACCTTCGATCGCTTCATGGAAGCACCCCGTCACTTCGTCGCAACCGTCGGCAGTGCATTCGTTCAGATCGTCGCAATCGAGGACTGGACCAGAAGTGCAGATAGCCCCGACGCAGATGTCGCCGTCCGTGCAGACGTCGGCATCGTCACACGAACTTCCCATCGCCTCAATCTGGCAAATGCCGTCGCAACAGTCACCCGGGATGGTGTTGCCGTCATCACAAGCTTCGCCAGCTTCGAGGATTCCGTTGCCGCACACGCCCAGGATCTGCGCCACGGCGAGATCGACTCGGGTGCGGGGGAAGGACAGGCCGTTGTCCGGGTTCGTCACCAGCGGAGCGCCGATCTCGAGCGAACTCAGGATCTGGTCCGGCGTCAGGCTCGCATCCGCGTCCAGTAGCAGAGCAGCCTGTCCAACGGCATAGGGCGAGGCAATCGATGTGCCGCCGATGTTTTGCGTTCCACCTCCAATAGCTGGAATTGTCGCCCTGTATGAAGGCGCCAAAATGTCGAGCAGCGAACCGCTATTGGTGTGGCAAACGAAGGAGTCCACGGGGGCGGGGACATCGGAGCAGGCACCCCAATTCACCGAGGAAAACGTTGCGTCGTAGACACCCCCCACCGAAAATGCAGCGGGGGCGCAGGCCGGAAATGAAATGCCATTGTCGTGGCCGTTGTTTCCCGAAGCGGCGAATACCGACACCCCGAGGCCTTTGAGCTGGACGATGGCGTTGGCCGTATTGCTTCCAGTACACGGGGACACTGTCGCGTTGTCGTACTGTCCCGAATCGCTCACGCTGAGATTGACGATCTTGATGCCATAGGTAACGCGGTTGCTGATCACCCAGTCGAGGCCACTTGCGATATCTGAAAAATTGCCCGATCCGTTGGCACCGAGCACCTTGATGGCAGCGATCGATGCGTCCGTGGCAACGCCGGGATTACTGACCGAACTCGAAACGATGACCCCGCAAACCCCCGTGCCGTGTCCGTAGTCGTCTTCGGCCGCACCCGTTCCGGTTTGTGTATCTTTTCCGTTGGGGCAGCAACCAAAAGCCCCAATCGCGTCGTCACAGAAACAAGCTTCGGCGATCAGACTCGAGGACAAATCGGGATGATCGGTATCGATGCCCGAGTCGATCACCGCCACCGTCACCCCACTGCCGGTCACGCCGAGAGCCTCGGCGATGTCCGCGCCGACCAGCACCCTGCCCTGGGCGAGTGCCGCGTAGGCGATGCGGTCGATATCGATGGATACCACTTCGGCATCGAGCACCAGCGATTCGATCGCCCGAACGTCCGCCCAACCGCTGAATCCACTGAGCCATTGGTACCGATGGCCGACGCTGAAGAAGCCCCGGTTCAACCGCGCGAGTACCCGCTCTCGTCTGGCACGAATGGTTTCGCGGCGCTGGGCCCTGGAAATCCCGGCATCGGGTTCCCGCATCACGACCGAAATACGAATTCCTTCGCTGGGGATTTGCTGAGCTAGCGCTTCTCTCAACGCCTGGGTTCTCGGATCGTCGGCCGCAGGACTCGCTTGCGCTGCGGGCGCCAACGCGACCATCAGTCCTGAAACCAGCCAGATGAGATGGCCGAAATTTGTTCGCGGAGCTCGCATCAATGTTTCACTCAGGCCAAATTCAAATATGCAACTGGGTTCCCAGTGTCTCACAAATCAGATCAGGAAAGAACCGTAAACTCACACAGAAGCACGCTTATTCGAGCCTGGTAGCTTCGCACTGCCGTCGGAATGCGCATTTGCGAAGATCTTTGGCTGTGCCCTCGTGTGTCGCTGCTTCCTCGCCCCTGCGTATCGACTAACCGGTCGAATAGATGAGCTTGTGATCGTCGCTCTCGTGACACTCGGCATCACCGATCAGCCGCAGGTGTTCGAGGTGGGCGTAAGTTTCACTCTCCGCCATCGCACCCCAGCTGCGCTTCCTGAACAGCTCCTGCATGTAGTCCGTGACTGTTGAGGGCCCAATTTCAGCACCAATGCTCTTGAGCTTGTCGAGGCGCTCGTAGTGATGTTGTTTGATGGCCTTGGCGCGCAGAGCCAGATCGTCGAAAGGATGACCGTGGGCGGGAAAGACATTTTCGACGTCGGGGGTGTCCGCCACGAGATCGAGGGACTCGAAGAACGCATTCAACGGATCTGCGCGCTGGGTCACGCCTGAGATGTGCGGGGTGATGGTAGGCAGGATGTGATCGCCGGCGAGGAACAGCCGGTTCTCCGGATCGTGGAGGCAAATGTGATCCGCGGTGTGGCCCGGGGTGTGGACCACGAACCAATCGCGTCCGGCCAGCTTCAACACATCGCGGTCTTTGACGTGATGTGAAATGGTCGGATACCACTTCGACTTTCCGATCAGCTGAAAGAATTTCCACTTGAGCAGCATGCCGAACGGAGGCCTCGCGCTCGCGCCGCCCCAGGGCGTGCCCTTGCTCCGGTGTGCAATCGTCGCAGCCTCGTAAGTCGAGACCTCCATTTTCTTGACTTCGCGGATCGCTTCTTCGTCTGCGTCGTCGGCCTCTTCGGAGTGGCCGGCGTCCTCATGGGCGGCCAGATCGTCGACCGAAACATCTGAATGATCGTGTGGTGCCGGACCAAAGCTGAAGTCTTCGTGGCCAACCACCCTTGCCCCCGACTCCTCGGCCAGGCGGGCGGCGCCACCAAAATGATCGGGATGCGAATGGGTGACGATGACCGTGTGGATGTCTTTGACTGCCAACTGCGCCTGCTTGAGACGCGAGACGAGCGTTTCGTACGTCGCGGGCCCCGGCAGCCCCGGGTCGACAAGCGCCACGCCGTCCTTGTCTACCAATGCGTAGCAGTTGACGTGCCCGAGTCCGGGCAGCGAGATGTCGAGTTCGAGCCGCAGCACATTTTCTGCGACCTCGGTGATTTCGCTCTTTGCGGGTTCCTGTTCCTGCTTCATGGCCATGGACTATTTTCTTCCCTCTTCTTTTTGTCCCCAGCCCGCCGGAGTCCGGCCTGAGGTGAGCGCGTTCGATTCGTCGAGTTGTTATCGCTTCTGGCCTTTTCGGGCGGCCCATCGGTAGCCGTCGCGCTTGCGCTCCCGATTCGCCCTGGGGCTCGAGGCTGCCGCGTCGGCACCCCGGGGCCGGCGAGTCGGGATCAGACAATCGGGCTCGTCGCCGATCAAGTCCTCGCGCCCCACCTCGACCAATGCACGCTTTACCAGATCGTAGTTCTCCGGCTTGAAGTACTGCAACAATGCACGCTGTAGGGCGCGCTGCTTGTCTCCCTTGGCCACGCTCACCCGCTCCATCGACTCCGGGTTGATCCCGGTGTGATACATGCACGTGGCGATGTCCATCGGCGCCGGAATGAAATCTTGTACCTGTCGCGGACGATAGCCGTTTCGTTTCAGAAACAATGCCAACTCGACCATCTCCAGGATGCCACTGCCAGGGTGGCTGGCGATGAAGTACGGCACCAGGTACTGATCCTTGCCCGCCTTCTGCGAGGCTTTCTGAAAACGCTCGGCAAACTCTTCGAAGGTGCGCTGCGGCGGTTTTTTCATCATGGCCAACACGCGATCGCTCACGTGCTCGGGCGCAACCTTGAGGTGGCCGCCGACGTGATGTTTTACCAGATCGTCCAAGTACTGCGGCTCGTTGCGCGCCAGATCCATGCGAATTCCCGATGCGATGTGCACCTTCTTCACCCCGGAAACCTCACGACTCCGTCGCATGAGATCGACCAGGGGAGCGTGATCCGTGTCGAGCAGTTTGCACACCTTCGGGCTCACGCACGACAGCCGTCGACATTTCGCTTCGACTTCGGGTTTCGAACAGCGCATGCGATACATGTTCGCAGTAGGCCCCCCGAGATCGCTGATGTGTCCCTTGAAGTCGGGATTCGCCGCAATGCCCTCAATCTCCTTCAATACCGAAGCTCGACTTCGACTCTGAATCGTTCGACCTTGATGCAGCGTGATGGAGCAGAAGGTGCAGCCCCCGAAACAACCACGCATGATCTGCACCGAGTCGGCGATGGTCTGCCAGGCGGGAATCGGCCCTGCGCTGGCGTAGAGGGGATGGGGCTTGCGCACGTAAGGAAGATCGTAAACGGCATCCATGCCGTCCTGGTCGAGCGGCAGCGGAGGCGGATTGATCACGACTCGGCGATCTCCATGGGCCTGTACCAGGCGCCGCGCGTTCAGCGGATTCGTTTCCCGGTGCAGGATACGCGTTGCCCGAGCGAAGAGTTCGTCGTCGCGCACGATATCTTCGTGGCTTGGGAGCACCACCGTCTTGTTGTCACAAGCGGCATCGTGCCATTGATGGTCTTGCAATGTTTCGTTCTTGCCCAGCAGGTAGGCCACGCCGCGCATGTTCCGCAGATCTCGAATCGATTCGCCATCTCGCAAACGCGTCGCAATCTCGAGAATGGACGCTTCGCCGTTTCCATAGGCCACGAGATCGGCCTTCGACGACACCAGACTGCTGGGCATTACCTTGTCTGACCAATAGTCGTAGTGAGACACTCGACGCAGGGAAGCTTCCACTCCCCCGGCCACCACCGGAACCCCTTTGAATGCCTCGCGGCAGCGTTGGGCGTAGACTGCGTTCGCCCGGTCCGGGCGACACTCGATGGCCCCTCCCGGAGAATAGGCATCTGCATTGCGGCGCTTCCGATTGGCCGTGTAGTGGTTGATCATCGAATCCATCGCACCCGCGCTGACCGCGTAAAACAACTTGGGGGCGCCCATCACGCGCCAGGCATCCGCGCTCTTCCAGTCCGGTTGTGCGAGGATCGCCACCTTGAAGTCGTGGTGTTCGAGCCAGCGCCCGAGAATCGAAGCTGCGAACGACGGATGGTCGACATAGGCGTCCCCGGAGACGAAGACAACGTCGGGCTGATCCCAACCGAGGGCGTCCATCTCTTCTCGCGTGGTTGGCAAGAAACGCTCGCCTTCGCGATACAGCGCGGCGGTGCTCAAAATATAGACTCCCGGATTCGCAGGGGCTGTCGCGCACAAAGACCTTGAATGCGTTCATTGACGCATTGCGGAAGCTAGGAGCCTGACCCAAGACTCGTCGCAACGAAACACTGTAAGATCGGCGCCACGAGATAATAGATGTCTATTGAACTCACCGCTTGCACTCATCGACCGCCCTGTCCCGGGTGTCCGCGCCTGTTTGAAGACGGGTTCCCCCAGCGCGCCGAGAGTGGCCTGCGAGAACTGGCAGCTCGGGCTGGCATTCCCATTCCGGAACTGGCCCTGGGCGCCTCGACGGGCTTTCGGTACCGGGCAAGACTCGCCGTACGCGGACGCTCGAAGTCACCCAAGATCGGCATCTTTCAGGCGGACTCACACCGTATTGTCGATATTCCCGGCTGTCTCGTACATCACCCGCTGATCAATCAGATCGCGGCCGCGGTCAAGCGCGGCATCAAAACAACCGGCACCCAACCCTACGCCGACCTGCCCCACGCAGGTGAGTTGCGAAGTGTCCAGATTGTGGTCGAACGGGCGAGTCAACTGGCCCAGCTCACTCTGGTGGGCAACCACACCGACGCAACTCCACTGCAACCCCTGTTACAGCATCTCCAGCGCGAACTCGATAGTGTCCTCCACAGCCTTTGGTGGAACGGCAACCCCGAGCGGACCAACACGATCCTGGGGCCGCACTGGGAACAACTCTCCGGACCGTCCGCGGTGCGCGAACAAATTGGCGGAGCCTCGGTGTTCTTTCCGCCGGGCGCGTTCGGCCAGAGCAATCTCGATCTCGCAGATACAGTGGTCGAAGACATACACCGCGCGATCCCCGAAAACGCGCGCATCGCCGAGTTCTACGCCGGCTGCGGCGCGATCGGGCTCGGCTTGGTTGCACACTGCCAACACATCGCCTTCAACGAGATTGGAGATCATGCGCGGTACGGCTTATCGCTGGGGATCGATCAATTGGACGCAGACATGCAGTCGCGCATCCAACTCCATTCAGGTGCCGCCGGCGACGCGACCTCGCTGCTCGAAAGCGCGAACGTCGTGATCGCAGATCCTCCGCGCAAGGGACTCGACTCGGAACTCCTCAGCACGCTGTGCAAGAACCCACCGGAGCGCTTCATCTACCTGAGCTGTGGGTTGAAATCGTTCCTGCACGATTGCGCGACGTTGCTCGATACAAGCGAGCTGCGTCTGGCTGCGCTGTCGAGCTATGCGCTGGTGCGGCACAGCGAACACGTGGAAAACCTTGCGATCTTCGATCGCGCAGGAGCCACTACGACGCGGTAGTCAGATCTCGACCTGCTCCTACGCCCAGGCGGGAACCCAACAGCAGCGCGCCGCCCAGAGCGATCATCAACCAACCGACGATCGGCGACTGGTATCGCAACGCCTCTTCGACTGCGATGACCTCCGCGTAGGTCACGAGCTCGACATCTGCGCCCGACTCTTCGCTGGAGCCTTCTCTCGAGAGAGACCAGATCACGCGAACAGGCATGTCGCTCCAGCGCAGTCTTTCGGGCGCGGCCAGGGCGCGGCCGCTCACCTTCACACCCGCTTCCAGGGATGAGACGACTTCGACCCATTCGGGCGTATGCCGGGGAAGTACCCAGCGCTCTTCTTCATGCTTTTGCTTCTGGTCGGAGTAGAGATCGATCACGACCCACTTCTCCATCGACGTTCGCGTTGTGATCGTTCTCAGCTGCCCCAGTACCACTGTGCCAGAAACACGCTCGAGAATCGCTTCTGGGGGATAGTCGCCGCTCCGGTTCCAGAGCTCGACCACGCCAAACGTCGCGCAGCCGATCAGGCAGAGGACGATGCCACTTGTACGTACAACGGTCGAATCCTTCACGCGAGACATTTCGGCGTCAAGCCTCCCTTTCGTCCGACAACCAGTCTTTCGGCGCCAGGAACTCTTCGCAGAGCGCTGCCTCGGGGCTTCCGGGTTCGGGTTTGAAGTCGTAACGCCATTGCACGGTCGGTGGGAGCGAGGCGAGCACGGATTCGGGTCGGGCACCCGCCTCGAGTCCGAAGCGTGTACCTCGATCGTAGAGCAGATTGAACTCGACGTAGCGGCCGCGGCGAATTTGCTGGAAGTCCCGTTCGCGATCGCCGTAGGGAGTGTTCTTGCGAGCTGCCAAAATGGGTCGATAGGCGTCCAGAAACGAATCGGCAATCCCGTACCAGAGTGCATGGCAGCGCTCGAACCCGCCATCGGCCAGATCGTCAAAGAACAGCCCGCCAATTCCCCGGGCTTCTCCGCGGTGGGGCAGATAGAAGTAGGTGTCGCAATCTTTCTTCAGCTTCGCGTAGAGATCCGAACCGTGGGGAGCACAGGCATCCCGGGCGCTGCGATGCCAATGAACCGCGTCCTCTGCAAACCCGTAGTACGGCGTGAGGTCGTAGCCACCACCGAACCACCAGATCGGGTCCGAGCCTGCGCCGCTCTCGCCTGCCGCTGGGCTCTCTGCGATAAAGAAGCGGAAGTTTGCGTGGCTGGTCGGAGCATAGGGGTTGCGGGGATGCACGATCAGCGAGATCGAGACCGCGTGATAGTCGCATCCTGCGAGTTCCGGACGGCGCTCGGTGGCGGCAGCCGGCATTTGCGAGCCGGTCGTGTGGGTAAAGTTGACGGCCGCGCGCTCGATCACCTCGCCGTCCGACAGGACCCAGGGCCTGGACAATCCGCCCCCCGGCCTCGGCAGTTCTTCGCGCCCAAATCGGGCGGCTCCGTCTTCGGCTTCGAGCGCATCGCAAATCCGTTCCTGCAGGGCGATCAATTCACCTCGCACCAGATCCAGATCGGCGGCCGACTCGTTGGGTTTCGACACCTCGCAATTCCTCCGCCGCGCAGTCTAGCAGTCTGTCGACGATCCCTCGCCGTCGCGCTGGAACTCAGCCCAAGCGTTCCTGTTCCCGTGCCTGACGTTGCTTCATCAGCTCCTTCATGCGTTCTACCGGGATGCTTACAAAGATGGCCTCAGCTTCGGCCGTCAGCACACCATCCGCGAAAACTTTGCCTTCGCAAAAGATCTTGCGCCCCTCGCTACGAACCCACTCGGCCTCAAATTTCAGCTCTTCGTGCAGTGGCGTCGGCTTGCGATAGCGAACGGTCAGCGTCCCGGTCATTCCCGGATTACCCGACAGCGATTGCACGAATCCGAGCACTTCGTCGAAGGCAGCCGCCACGTATCCACCGTGCACCGTTCCGGGAGGTCCCTCGTAGGCCGAACCGAAGCGGACTGTGGCAAATGCAGTTCGTTCACCCGATCTGCCAATGGTGATTGGCGGCGCCAGCGGATTCGCAAGCCCGATCATCGGACTTTGGTCGAAGAACGCTCCGATGTTTCCGGCGGTTGCAGATTCAGAATGCCCCATCCCCGTTTCCAGGCGCGGGTGCGCGCGCAAGGCCTCGGCATAGCGTTCGAGACCGTCGGCGGCCGTCCTCAGCTCTTCGGTGGGCGCATTGCTGGGAACCAGTCGCTCGATCACGAGCCTCATCGCCGCCGCGAGACGGCGCTTCTCTTGCCACATTTCGTTGTTGCTGGTCTTGGTCGCGGACCAATGTTCTTCGAGCGCTTTCGCGGTTTTCGGGTCGCGATCCGACATCCTGCTCTCCTTTCGATCTTTAGATTTTCCGATCTTCTGTGCGCCGCCCAGTTTCGCATAGTTTTGACCCTGCGCAGGGGGCTTTACTTCGGGCGACCTCCAACCGATCAGAAAGTCGTAGAGCAGCGCAAGCTAAAGTATGCTGGAGGCAAGAGCAGCGGCTCTCACGCAACGAGGACGCATCCATGAGCAATAGCTTCGACGTTTACAGCCAACCCATCCCGATCGGCCAGCGCGACACGGCCACTCGAGCTGCATTCATCAGCAAGACCTACAACCACCTGATGGGCGCCATCGTCGCTTTTACCCTGTTTGAGGTCTGGCTGTTTTCATCCGGTCTGGCGGAACCGATCGCCCAGACTTTGCTCGGTGGATCGTGGTTGATCGTACTGGGTGGCTTCATCCTCGTGAGTTGGGTCGCCACCCGAGTGGCCCATACCTCCAAAAGCATTGGCGCGCAGTACGCAGCCCTCGCGGGGTTCGTGGTCTTCGAAGGGATCATCTTCGTTCCAATGCTCTACATCGCCAACACGAGTTTCCCGGGCGTGATCCAGAATGCCGCTTTCGTCACGATGGCAGGCTTTGCCGGCTTGACCGCAGTGGCATTCATCACCCGCAAGGATTTTTCGTTCCTGCGCAGCGCGATGATGTTTGGCGGCATCATCGCGATGGTCGCCATCGTGAGTTCGGTGTTGTTCGGGTTCGAATTGGGAACGTTCTTTTCAGTAGCGATGGTGGGCCTGGCGGGTGCTTCGATCTTGTACGACACGTCGAACATCCTGCGCGAGTACCCAGAAGATCGCTACGTCGGCGCGGCGCTTCGGCTATTCGCTTCGGTGGCCATGATGTTCTGGTACGTGTTGCGGATCTTCATGTCGTCGCGCGACTGAACCCGCACTTCTACTCGCCCCAGAGATCGTCTATTTCCAAAGATCGTCTTCGCCTCGCCAGAGCACACCCACTCGCAAGCCGACGATGTGTTGGGGGCCGTCGAACGTCTCGTTGGCTCCATTCGATTCGATGTTCTCGGACAAGTACATGAAGTGATAAGCGATCGAGGTCGTGAGCGAGATCCGGTCATTCAGGTGATAGTTGATCCCGACTCGCGGCCCCACGCCGATCGAGGCGTCCACAATGTCGCGGTCTCCCGAGCTGGAATACCAATCGACATCGATGCGCAGAGAAGGTCCGCCCCAGATTCGGATCCGCGAATTGCGCAACAGCCCGAATCCGAGGGTTTGATCGAAGGTAAGGCCGTTTACCGTTTCGTTGCGCTGTCCATCGATGATGCGACGTCCCAGCCGATAGCCGAAGGCGAGTCGATAGTTGAGCAGTTCATTCCCGGCGATGTTGCCGTCGTAGAGCAAACCCAGACCGCCCATCATGGCATCGAAGTCCCGGTGAAGGTCGCCGTCCTTGAGCTTGGCGAACGTAAGATCGCCCTCCAGGTAACCCCCGTAGCCACCGGCACGGGCCGTCCCCGGCTGCAACCCCAGCCCCAGCAACGCCAGACAAAGCGCAAATCGCCACAAGGGACTCGTCTTCATTCGCATCAAAGTCTTCCTCCGCTCCGTGTCCGTCGGGAAGCCGATGATAAATCACACTGCGAATTGAAGTCAATCGACTATGTGTACTATGTGAAATTCAGATGCTCTCGCTGTCGGGCGGAAGGGGCGGCTGCCGACGCGTAGATCTGCTTTCACCGGGATCGGGAGCGTGGCCGAGTCCGGTACACATCACGGAGATCGCGGAACAAGAACGTGAAGCGTGCAGTGATGAGTTGCTCACTACCGTTATCTTGATTCTTGCCAAAATCGTCGGTGAAGGTCTCGCGAATGTATAGATACTGATACGCAATCGAGGGCGATACCGAAACGCGAGGACTGACGTGCCAGTTGAGCCCGATTCGCAGTCCCCCACCGAACCCGAGATCCAATATCTGCGCCCCCGAACTATCGTAATAGTCGACCCCAATATGAGCGATGGGAGCCGCCCAGAGACGGAACTTGGGAGTACGCCAGAAACCCGCACCGATCCCGAGGTCGAACGCGCCCCCGTGTGCTTTGTCGCCGACCGTATTATCGGTGTACACATACCCGAGACTCACGCGCACGTTGAGCAGTTCGTTGCGCGCCACGTTCGTATCGAGCACAACCCCAACTCCGAACCGGTCGTTATTGAAGCTCTGATCGCCGAACGACAGTTTGACCGTCTGGTCTCCGCGTGAAAAATCGAAATACGCCCCGACGCCGCCAGCGGCTGCGAGCTGAGGAAGCAAGACAGTGAAGAGACCGACGAGCAAAGCGAGTCGGCTTGCCACGGGAAAAAACTTCATCTTCGTACTCCCTTTCTCAACATGGTTCTCAAGTTGGTTTCCAACACAGGGGGTCTCGGCATAGAGATCGACCGGCTGCGCGATTGGGTTGAGTCCGCTCGGGACAAAAGTCGCAGCGATCCGGCGAATCGACGTCCTGCTGGCCCTGGCCCGGTGTCGAGATCACCCTTCTCGTCGGATTCTTCCAAATAGACTGTGATGATCGTCACTCGAATCCGAACACAGGCCTCGAGCTGATGGAATTGGAACCGACCCTTGAGTAAGGCTGGTGCGGGTTGCGCTGCATCTCGCTGCGCAATCTCGTAAGCTTTGCATGTTTATTGAAACGAGCTGGAGCCGGGAATGTCTCATCAGGTCAAGATCTGTCCAGAATGCGGGGAGGAATACACTCTCGTCCCGAGCGAATGCGTCGACTGCAGGGTGCCGCTGGTGTTCCCCGACGAACTTGAAATCCCAACGGCTCCAGCAGAGTTTCCGCCCACAGCGGAACTCGAATGCGTGCGTGTCGGCCCGCTTCCTTGGACCCGCGCACTGTCGGCGGCACTCGAAGAAGTGGAGATTCGCCATCGGGTAGAGCCCGACACGCGCAGCGAAGCCGACGGAGGAATCGCCCGGGGAAAATTTGACGGCGTCGATGTCTTCGGGACCTGGGTACTCCCAAACACTCTCGAGAAGGCAATGGCGATCGACACTGCTGTTTTCGCGCACATTCGCGGAGAAGCAGCAGAGGAAGCCGCGCCCGATGCGACTGCCGATGAAGTCTGTCCCGCGTGTGAGAGCCCACTCCAGATCGACGCACTCGAGTGTCCAGACTGCGGACTCAACTTCGCGTGATGGACCTCTCCGACGGCCTCGCGATCAGTGTGCTCACGGCCGCGGCCGCGATCGGATTCGTCCACACCCTGCTCGGTCCCGACCACTGGGTACCCTTCGTCACCTTGGCGAGAGTCCAGAACTGGAGCCTGCGTCGAACCCTCGCGACCGTCGCGGCGTGCGGCGTCGCCCATGTGATGGGCTCGGCGCTGCTCGGAACACTCGGACTTGCGGCCGGTGCGGCGATTGGAAACATCGAAGCCCTGGAATCGAGTCGCGGGAACTTTGCGGCCTGGGCGATGGTCCTCTTCGGCCTCGCCTATCTTGCCTGGGGTTTGCGGCGCGCACTGGTCAAATCGTCGGGCTACCTCCCCCATGCCCACGGTGACCAGGTTCACCTGCATCGCCACGGAACGACACCCCACGATCACAGCAACGACGATCCCGCGCAACCCAGAACTTTTTGGGCGCTCTTCTTGCTCTTCGTGCTGGGGCCCTGCGAGCCGCTGATCCCGATGTTCATGCTGCCGGCCAGCCGTGGTCGCTGGGACATCGCCCTGGCCACCATTCTGGTATTTGGAATCGTCACGGTCGCGACCATGTTGGTCGTCACGACCGTGGGCCTGCTGGGTGCGCGAAAAATCCGGTTCGGCGCCGCAGAACGCTACGCCCACGCCATGGCCGGCGCCGCCGTTGCGGCGTCTGGGCTGATGGTGATCGGGCTCGAACTCTAATTCCGAAATGGCCGAGACGACAACCGCAGCCCAATCCGTGAAGCGCACAGCCGACTCGCTGTCGCCGCTCGCCCTGGGGATGCTTTCGCTCTCACTGCTGCTCGTCTTTTTCTGGCTGTCCGGAACATTGTCTCTTGAAGAGTCCGCGGGTTTTTGGATGGACCCCATTCGAGCGACCGGAACCGTCCTCGCTCTTTCGACGACGATTGCGTTCCTGTTCGCAGCCTCGCGCTACGCGAAACGCCAGACTCACGTCACCTTGGACCAGTTGATTGAATCCGGCACGCTGTCCCGAGAAACGACCGCACCCTTGCGAATGAAGGTTTTCTCGCTGAGTTCCTCTCAGAACATTGCGGTGTCGATCCTGGGCGTGGTCTTTGGCTGTTTTAACATTCCGTGGAATCCGATCGTGAACGACCTCGGACAGCCGACGATGTTTGCTTCGCTCAGCATCGTCATCGGGAACCTCGCCGTATGGTTGGTAGTGGCCCACGTCTTGGTACGCAATATTCTCAATTCGAACTCACTGGGTCAACTTGGCCGACAGCATGCAAAGGTTGACCTCCTGCGTCCCGACTCGCTGCTTCCTTTTGGTCGGATCGGCACGCTCAGCCTGGCGATCGTCACCATCACCTTGACCTTTACGGTGTTCCAATCTCTCGACGCCGAGTTACGCTGGGTCAACTATCGCAACGCCTTTGCGGTGGGCCTGCCAGCGGCGTTCGTACTGCTGTTGCTGCCCATGCTCGGAATCCGGCAGAACGTGCGTGCAGCCAAGAAACGGGCGCTCGAGAAACTGAATGCGGCCATCGCGGCGGCAGACCGCGAACTCAAAGCAGATTCACTGCACTATCTGAGCGACCTGTTGCGCCAACGGAAGTCGATTGAACGCTCGCGCGAGTGGCCCCTCGATACCACTGCGTTTTCCCGGATGGCGATCTACGTCGTCATTCCACCGCTGGCCTGGGTGGGCAGTGCCATCGCGGAGATCCTGATCGAAACGGCGATGACCCGCTGATCGCCCCGATGCCCGGGTAACGGGCGGACTTCGACTCGATCAAGAAAAACTTTTTCCCGGGCCATTCTTCCACCTTCTGTGTTCCGTTCGCGCCCGCGACCGCAGCCGTTGAGCCCCAGTACGGATTCTCGTTTCCCATCGCCGGCAAAGTGATTCTCCCTGGCGACGACACTCCCTTCGTTCCCTTCGACAGTTTCACCGCAGTTCTACCGATCAGACAGCAACGTCTGGAGGTTTCTCGCATTGAGTGGTGCAGTAGATCTGGCACAGGAGATCATCGATCTCGAGGAACGCGAAGAGTTTGTGCACGCGCTGACCCACGGTTTCGGGCTCATCGCCAGTATGATCGGATCCGCGATCCTGGTGTCTGCCGCATGGACTCGAGGTGATGTGTGGCACGGCATTGGATGCACCGTCTTCAGTGCATCCCTGGTGCTCGTCTATGCGGCCTCCACCCTGTACCACGGCTCCCACCAACCCGCGCGCAAACGAATCTTCCAGCGAATGGATCACCTTGCGATCTACTTCCTGATCGCCGGAACCTACACCCCGTTCACCCTGGCCAAGATGCAGTGGCCCGATGGGTTGTACCTGTTGACCGCAGAATGGACCTTGGCGGCGATCGGAATCGCGTACGAATTCGTTCAGAAAAGCGAGGGACGCTTCGGGGCCCTGGTGATCTACAACCTGATGGCCTGGATGATGGTCTTCGCCGGGGGCCCCTTGTTGGGGAGCGTCGAAACCGGCGGTGCGATCCTGCTGGTGCTGGGAGGGGTGTCCTACACGGTGGGCATCGCCTTCTACCTCTGGGACAGCCTGCCCTTCAACCATGCGATCTGGCACGGATTCGTTCTTGCGGGGAGCGCATTCCACTTCGGCGCAGTCCTGGGCTTCGTCGTGCCTGCGTGATTTTGCGTTTGCTTGCCCACAATCCCATCGCTGGACTGGGATTCGATTCGAGATCCGCTTATGCTCCGGATCATGGGAATTGAAATCCGCGGCAAACTACACGCCATCTTCGAAGCCAAACAGATCACGGAACGCTTCCGCAAGCGCGAATTCGTGATCGAACTCGCCGACAACCCCAAATACCCGCAACTCGTCTTGTTTCAGCTGACGGGAGACCGCTGCGAAAACCTCGACGCATTCGGTCTGGGGGACGATGTGCGCCTCGAATTCAGTCTGCGCGGCCGAGAATGGAACAGTCCGCAGGGCGAGATCAAGTACTTCAACAGTCTCGACGTCTGGACCATCGACCGCGCCAGTGCGGCTGGCGGACCCGGTGGTGACGAACCGCCCTTGCCCGACGAACCGCCGCCGGGCTTTGACGACGTCCCCTTTTAAACTGGGCATTGGCTGAGCCCGAGCTCACTGAGGCCACTCCGAAATGACGCGAGCTTTGCCCCAGGTTCTGCTTCTTGTCGTTCTTTTCTCCGCGGCCCTGGGTTCCAGTGGTTGCTCGGAGGGTGCTGAACCGATTCTCAGCTGTCGGGACGAACGCGGGATCCATCCGATTTGCGGGTTTCACAACCCCGAAGACCTGAGCTTGCTCGAAGATGGTCACAGGCTGGTGGTGAGTCAGTTTGGTTCGATGACCGACCCCGAGGTCAGAGGCAGCCTCGTGGTGCTGGATCTCGAAGATGAGCAGATTCAGCTCGTCTA
This sequence comes from Myxococcales bacterium, assembly GCA_022563535.1. Taxonomy (NCBI): domain Bacteria; kingdom Pseudomonadati; phylum Myxococcota; class Myxococcia; order Myxococcales; species Myxococcales bacterium. Next base: position 102,795 of record JADFNE010000001.1, on the reverse strand, counting down.
TCCCCTTGCCCCCCTCGCCACGAGCAACGCGGAAGCAAAACCCGCCACGGGCTGGGGCGATCCCACCTGCCCGGGCCCCCCGCGTCCATTCAATCCCCACGGTATCGACATGGCCCCGCGCGGTGACGGACGACTTCAGCTGTTGGTCGTGAACCACGGAGATCGCGAATCAATCGAATTTTTCGAAGTACTTCCAGAAAGCGTCAACGTCCTCGTCATCTGGCGGGGCTGCGCGATTCCGCCCAGGGGTGCCTACTTCAACGACGTCGTCAATCTGCCCGACGGCGGGTTCCTCGCCACTCACATGATGGAACGACACAGCTTGATCTGGGGAACGATCCGCGCCCTGATGGGCGGCGACACCGGAGTCGTATACGAATGGCAGCAGAGCACCGGATTCGAAATCGTTTCGGGCACCGAAGGGCCCTTCCCCAACGGCATCGAGGTGTCGGCGGACGGCAGCGAGATCTACCTCAATCTCTACATGGGAAACGAGGTTCGACGCATCTCGCGGGCTTCGGGCGAGACCCTCGCGAGCGCCGAAGTCGAGTCTCCGGACAATCTCAGCTGGGCAAAGGACGGCCGCCTGCTGGTCGCCTCCCACGTCGGCGGTTTTTCGGAATATGAACCGTGCATGAATCTCGCAGCGGGTGCCTGCCCGATGGCCTTCGAAATCCGGGCCCTCGATCCGGTCAGCCTGGAAGGCGATGTGATCTTTGCGAACCGCGGTGCGCCGATGGGTGGCGGAACCGTTGCCATCGATGTCGGAGGCGAGTTGGTGATCGGCTCGTTCGCCGGAGACCGAGTCATCCGCGCACCAATTTCGGTTCCCTAGCAAGCTGCCAGGCGTTCCCGAGTTTCAGCGACTGCGCTGGGCCAGGTATACCGTGTGCCGGCGGCCACCCTTTCCCGAACGGATCAACTCGAGTTCGAAGCCGATCGTCTTGACCCGTTTTTCGAAGGCCACATCGGGCGCTTCGGACCAGATTGCAAAAAGCCCGCCGACGGCGAGAGCCCGCCGGGTGGCGTCGAGGGCGATGGCTCCATAGAAGGGATCGCGCTTGGCATTGGTGTTCGCGTGAGGGCCCTCGTACAAATCGAGCACGATGGCGTCGAACCGGGGTTCGTTCCGATCGTCGGCGCGTTTGGCGATGGTTCGAGACACATCCTCGATCTTGAGCCGCACCCGCGGATCGTCGAGCGCGCTGTGATTGATTCCGGCGAGGGGACCGGCGCACCAACGCGCCACGATGGGTGTGATTTCACTGACCTCGATCGATGCTTGGTCGGGAAGTCCCTCGACCGCCGCCAACAGTGTGCACCCCATACCCAGCCCTCCGAGCAGGAGTCTGGGTGCGGCGCAACCCTCGAGTTTCTCACATACACACGTTGCGAGGGTCAATTCCGAGCGGTTGGCGTGACTGTTCATCAGCACGCGCCCGGCGATCGTAATCAAGAACTCGTGTTCGTCCCGCTTTCGCAATTCGAGGACACCGTGGGGCGTGTCTTCGCGATCGAGGGTCTTCCAGGGTTTGGCCATCTCATCCAGTCGCGGTTTGGGAAACTACACAAGCATGCCAGATCCTGGAGTTTCGGGTATGGCAAATGGGGAATGGAGCGGGACGGGGTCGAGTCCTCGACCCAACTCCGAGCTATCATCGCCCCGTCGGTTCGTCTAGAAATGGAAAGCCAATTGATCAGAGCGGCAATTCGATTCGCGAGCATCTGCTACTCCGTCGTGCCGTGTTTCGACGCCAGGCGCGTTGCGACGGTTGGCCTCTGCGCGAATGCGATGCTGGGACCGCTGGCCTGCGCCGAAGCAACTCACGAACCGGTTCGCGCCGTCATCCTGATCAGCTGCGACACCTTGCGTGCAGATCACCTCGGGATGTACGGATACGATCGCGACGTCAGCCCGAACCTCGACGCATTCGCCCAGAACTCCGTCGTATTCGAGCGGGCCTACGCCACGGCTCCCCATACCAACCCCGCGCTCAGCAGCCTGCTCACCAGTCGCATGCCTGATGAACTGGGGGTGGCCGGAGGCAACCGCACGCTGATGCCGCAAAGCGTGACCACGTTGGCCGAGATTCTCGGCAATGCCAACATCAAGAGCGCCGCGATCGTTTCGAACTGGGCCCTGCGCCGCGCGGACAAACTGCTAGGCGACGTGGGCATTGCCCAGGGCTTTGGACACTACGACGATCAAATGGGCAGCAGTGCGGGTTTGCGCAAGGGGCACTTCGAGCGACCTGCCGATGCCACCACGGACGCGGCGATCGCCTGGCTCGAACAAAACCAGCAAGCGCCGGAACGCTTTTTTCTGTGGGTCCACTACCAGGATCCCCACGGCCCCTACACCCCACCCGATCGGTACCGCGGAATCTTCGAGAGCAAGGGGACCGGCGGCTTGTTGCCCCAACTCGGTCAGACCCAGCACGGGTACGGCCAGATCCCGCACTATCAAATCCTCGACGGCGAGCGCCGCCCTGGCTTCTATCGTGATCGCTACGACGAAGAGATTCGTTTTTTCGACAACGAAGTGGGGAGGCTGCTCGACTGGCTCGCAGCGCACGACGTCTTTGACGACAGCCTTGTCGTCTTTACCTCCGATCACGGAGAGTCTCTCGGCGAACACAATTACTGGTTCACCCACGAGGCAAATTTATACGACGAAGAAGTGCGCGTTCCCCTCGTCATCCGCTACCCGATGGACATGCCGAAGCCGTCGACCCAAAGCCTGGTGGGCCACCTCGACTTCTTGCCGAGTGTGCTCGACGCCTTTGGCTTGCCTGCCGTCGCGGCTCGCGGGATTAGCTTGATTTCCCGCTCCTTGCCCGATGAAAGGATCTTCCCCCATTCGCTCCACAAGGCGGATAGTCCCCTGCGCTGGTTCGGCGTGACGGACGGGCGCTACCGGCTGGTGATCCCGCGTTCCGGCCCAGAGCTCTATGACCTCCGGGAAGATCCTGGGGAGCTACGCAATCTCGCCGAGCAACAAACCGAACGCGTGCAGGCGATGATCGATCGCTACCGCGAATTCATGCTGGAACTGCCGGCGCTCCCGGCGGTCGAGGAAGTCCAGCTTCTCCTCGACGATGAATCGCGCCGCGCGCTCGAAGCCCTCGGCTATCTGCCGCCCGAATCCAATTCCGCCAAAGCCAAATCAACCGACACCACTCGGGATACCCCCTGACCGTGGAACGGCAACGCGCCCTCAAACTCTCGCTGATCTTCCTGGTGCTGGACGCCGTTTTCCTGCGCTGGGTGATCGCGCACTTTCACAACTGGGGTTTCTGGGATTGGGACTACCAGCAAACCCTGCTCGAAGTCGCGCGCACGACTCTCGTAGACTACGGCCAGATCCCACTCTGGAATCCCTATCTGGGCGGTGGCATCAGCCTCGCGGGCAACACCCTCAATCACGTCTGGTCTCCGAGTTTTTTGCCGATCCTCCTGTTTGGAACCCTGGTCGGAATCAAGCTCTGCATCTTCATTTATCTGGCCATCGCGCAACTCGGCATGTTCAGGCTCGCCCGAAGCCGCGGACTGGGAGAAATTGAAGCCTGTCTCTCGGCAATCGTGTTCTCATTTGCTGCGGTCTACGCCCAGCGACTCACTCACGGTCAGTTCGAATGGATCGCCATCGCCTGGGTTCCCTTCGTGCTGGTCGCCATCGATCGTTTTATCGAACAGCCGAGTGCGCGCGCCGCGTGTTGCGGAGGCATCTTCTACAGTCTGATCGTGCTCGACGGCGGGCCGTACCAGTTTGCCTTCTTTGGAGTTTTTCTCGCCGTGTACGCAATCGCTCGGTCCGTCGAAATGCGAGGCTTGCGCCCGCTCGTCGGGCTCGTCTCCATTGGGGGTGTGGCGGTGGGCCTCGCGGCAATCAAGCTGATTCCAGTCTTCGAACTGGTCGGGCGATATCCACGCGAGACCAACGAAGACCCGTTCTACGGCGCGCCCTTTACTCCCGGCGCCCTCGATTCGTTCTTTCAGATGTTCTTGTCTCGAGCCCAGGCCCATGATCCCCAACTGTGGATGCCCTATGTCCTGAACGTGGGCAGCTACGTCGGCATCGTCCCTCTGCTGCTGGTCGGTCTCGCGATCTATGCAGTACCGCGCAAGCATGTATCGTGGATTTTGAGCGGCTTCTTTGCACTGTGGGTCAGCCTGGGGCCCGCGGCACCGATCGATCTTTGGCACTTCCTTCATCAGCTACCGGGACTCTCGATGCTGCGGGTTCCGAGCCGATTCAACGTCTACGCGCTGCTCTGTATTGCACTGCTTGCCGGGGTGGGGCTCGGGGTGCTGCGCGAAAAACTGGCCAATCCAACTCGAGCGCGCATCGCCTCCCTGATCATCTGCATTGCCGTCGCGGCCAATCTCATTTTTGTGAACGGTGCGATCTTCAAGGTGGCGTTCTCGATTCCACCCCTCGAACTCGAAACCCGTGGAGACTTCCGCCAGCACTACAGTTACTCGCCGTTCATCGAGCGTTATCGCAAAGCGGCGCTCTACGACGTGCATCCCAATTGGCCGAGTGGCAGTTATCCGGCGGTTCTCGAAAACCGCGGCATGCGCTGGGCGTTCAAGACCCTTCCCTTTCCCTCTGCCGCGCTGTCGGCGGAGGATCCCGGCTATTGGGGCGAAGCGGCGATTGCGAGCGGAAATGGAACCATCACTGGACTCTCTTTGACGCCCAATCGAGTTCGGGTTTCGACCGACGGCGGCGGCGGGTTGCTGAAGCTGAACATCAACTATGACCCGGGCTGGCAGGTCGTGGGAGGCGAACCGCTCTCGCTTGCCGAATTCGACGGCGTGATCGGGATCAATCTTCCCATCGCGCGTGAGACCGTGGAACTCGCCTACCGCCCGCGGGCCTTCTTTGTGGGCGCGGCCATGAGCGTGCTCACGCTCCTGGGGATCGTCTACGTCTTCTGGATGCGCCGACGTGCGGAGACCAAGTCCGCACTGACCACCGCCCTCGTCCTTGGACTCATGAGTTCTCTTTGCGCGTGTTCAGAGTCAACTCCACTCGTCGAATCCAGCGCGACCAACGTGGTGTTGATCACCGTCGACACCCTGCGTGCCGACCGTACTGGACCTTATCGCGAAAAGTCCAAGGCGACTCCAAACATTGCGAAGCTCGCCAGCCAGGGAACCCTGTTCGAGGCTGCGATCAGCCCAATGCAGATGACCCGCCCCTCCCACTACTCGCTCTTCACTTCGCTCTATCCGCGGGATCACGGCGTGGTGAACAACAAGATTTCGCTGGAACAGAGCTTTCGTACCCTGGCCGAAGTGTTCCGCGAACACGGCTATGCCACGGCGGCCTTTGTTAGCGTCACGCTGCTCGGCCCCGACTCCGGGGCGGAACGCGGCTTTGAACATTTTGATTTCCCACGCACCGCGAGAACTCGATCTGCGGAACATGTGGTCAGCGCGGCGGTAAATTGGCTCGGCGAGCGGCCCCGAGATAAACCATTTTTTATCTGGGTCCATTTCTTTGACCCCCATACGCCGTACGCACCACCCGCCGAATTCGCACCCGTGGCGGACGGACCCATCGCCAGGACACTGCAAGAAGCCAGCATTGAAAACTTGATGGCCCTTGCGGAGCAACACGGCGGAGATTTGCCCGAGGAGGCGGTGGAACGCGCCATCTCGCTCTACCAGGGAGAGATTGAATACACGGATCATTGGATCGGAAGACTGATGAAGGCTCTCGATGCCTCGGCTTCGGCTGAACGCACGGCAATGGCCTTGACGGCCGACCACGGGGAGTGCTTCGAGAAGGGAATCTTCTTCGAGCACTCCGACTGTCTATACGAAGGGGCAGCGCGCATCCCGCTGATCTTTCGCGCCAAGGGTCGCGTTGCCGCCGGCGTTCGCCGCAGCGAGGTTGTCGAAATCCTCGACGTGGCCCCTACGCTGCTGGCCTTGGCCGACCTGCCGGTCCCAGCCGAATTCCTGGGCCGCAAACTCTTTGACAAAGGGGACCCGGCGCGGGACGCGGCTTTCCTCCAGCATCCGCTGTACTCGAATAGCGGAGCGAAAAATCGCAGGGTTCGACGACTCCACAGCGTGATGGGAACCGCGACTCGCGACCTCTTGATTGCCGAAGAGTTGATCGGCCTGCGCACAAGTGTCTGGAAGTATTTGCTACGCGGTAGCCACGAAGAGCTCTACCACTTGCCGAGTGACCCGGCTGAGACCCGAAACGTAGCGACGGAGAACCGCAGCGTGGTCCTCGAACTGCGCGAGCAGTTGGAAGCGTGGTCAACTGCCCATCCCCAACGCCACGCCAACGTGGAGCTGATCAACGACGAGTTGCGCGCCACCCTCGAAGCCCTGGGTTATCTGCAGTGAGTCAACGGCTGAACGACAACTCCCACGTCTACTCGCAAGACCCTGACTCGAACGTTCTCGATTCGTTATTGCACGTAGCCCAGTGCTTCTAGCGCCGCTCTCGACTCCTCGCTCAATACCGAACCGGAACCAGCGTTGGCGTGTTCCTGCGCGAACACTTTGAACAGTGAGCGAACGTTCGAGTCTTCCAGGTCCGGCCCTCTGATGATCTGTTCGGCGTTTCCGATCGTGACTCCCCCAGAATTCGCAACGAAGAAGACGGGATCCAGAAGCAAGTGTCGCCGACCGTCGAGACGCAACTCATGGAAGGGCTCGGCGAATGTCCTCCGCATGCCGAAGACGCTGCGCGTGCTCGGCAAAGCCCTGGTCATGTCTCGCCCGGAACTCGTCAGACCCGAATCATCGGAGAACCCCGCAAGAGACAGCAGGGTGACAGGGACATCGATCGAGCCGACCGGTACGTCGATGCGTCCTGGATCGAGCCTGGGCGAAATCATGAAACACGGGACATGGATCAACTCGTCGCTCAGGCGCTTTCCGTGTCCCAGGGAGCCCAACTCTCCGAAGCTTTCGCCATGATCGGAAACGACCAGCAGATGGGTGTCGACCGTTTCGGCGTCGCGATACAAGCGGCGAATCAATTGATCGAGTTCACGGTCGAGAACTCGGGCGTCGTCTTCGTAACGCCGCTTTGCATGCTCCACCATTGAGACTACATTGGGGTCGCCGCTCTCGAGACGCGCATAGATTTCTGCGAGCTTCACGACATCGTCCCTGCCCTCTGCATCTGCATCGCCATACGGTTCGTGAAGATCAAAGTAGTGAAACCAGAAAAATTGCTGCGGCCCTTCGAGCTGGTCCAGCATCGCCAATGCCTTTGCGGTGATGGAGCTCCCGAGTGAGTAAAAGGCGCCATTGGGTACCGCACGTCCCGACCATTCCATGGTGACCGGGATCTCAAAAGAATCGTCGAAGCGATCGAACCCTTGATCGAACCCGAAGCTTCGGTGCAGCGGAAAAGACGAGACGACGGCTCCCGTATGAAATCCGTGTTGGGAAAAGACTTCTGCCAAGGTGGTGTGCTCGGCGGCGAGGGCCTGTCCATTGCGAGAGACTCCGTGCTGCCAGGGATGCAGCCCCGTCAGCAGGCTCGCGTGGGTGGGTTGGGTAGTGGAACTCGCCGCGTAGTGGCGGTCGAAGACGACTCCATTGTGCGCCCAGTCCCGGGTGAGGGGCATGGCACTCGACCCGGCTTCGCCGATTTCAGCATTGGGTTCGAAGCTGTCGCGTCTCAGGGTATCGAGTGTGATGAGTACCACGCGTGTGGCGCGGGGGGTGGGCGCAAGAGAAGGAGACAAATTCCCCGTGGCGTCACCTGGGGATTCATCGGAAGCCGCCAGGCGGACAAAGACCCTGACCGCGTAACCACCGGGCGTGCCTAGATCGACTCCTCGATAGGGAATGTCGGGGGGCAGGCTCTGGTACCGGCTCGCGAGAATCACGCCGGGTTTCAACTCTGCCACCAGGTCGGCGAGGAGATTCGAAGACTTGTCCGGATGCGTTCGCGCATACTCGAATTTTGTGGCGTCGTTCCAGAAGACATAGATGGATTCGTGCGAGAAACCACCCAAGACCAACATCTCGGCTGGACCGAGTACCAGCAGACTTCGATCTTTGAGTATCGGAGCGAGCCTCCGCGCCATGGTCAATTGATCCTGGAGCGTGACGCTGACCGGCGAATCGGGCGTCCACAATTTGGCGGGCTCGGAAAAAACTGGACGCGTCAACACGAGCACGATCGCAACCACCATGGCACCGAGCCATGGGTTCGTCATGCCGGTCTGTCGCTGCTGGTATTCGTCAAGGCCCAGGTACAGCGACACGAGCGTAACTCCAGCAAAGAACGCCACACTGTGCAGCAAGAGCATGGTGTCTCCCGACCCCTGGAAGTCGATGCAGCTGAAGGCCACAATGCCATAGTGAAAGACGGCGACCACCAGCAGCGGCTTGCGCATGCTGCGAAAGCGCTCGCTGCGAAACCAGAACGGAAGGATCACTGTGCCGATCATGCCCAGACCGATCAACCAGAATTCGCCGGCGCAATGCCACAGCAACCCCCGTTGAATTGCTGCGAATTTGAAGAACGGTCCTCCAGCCTCGGCACCCCGCGCAAACGATGCCCCCACGGTGTGGGCGAGCATCAATTCGAGCGCACCGTTGAGCGCGAAGTAGCCGATGAAGATCGCCGCCACGGCTGCAATCCCAAGCGCACTTTGCATCAGCGCTCGCCGTGGGTTCGCATCAATCGCGGCGGCCGCCGCCACTCCGACGCAAGCGAATAATCCGATCTGCCAATCGAGTGGTGCAATTGCCGAAACCAGCCCGGCGACAAACCATCGGCCTCGCGCGACCGCAAGGGCGGCCGCGGTTGCACTCACTGCCATGATCAATTTGGGAATGGACCCGGTGGCCGCCAGGGTTCCGATGTAGGTAAGGCCCAGGTACGGCAACAGTCCGAGCAGGCCAGGAATCGAGCGCCCCGCCGCAAAAATGCGGTGAAGCAGGAACAGCAGCACACCCCCAAAGGCGGCGAGGCCAAGGTTGCCGAGGCGAATGGATTCGACGGCCCCCCGGCCCAAAACGTCGCCGAACCACACGAACCCACCCGCCACCAGACTCGCAAGCTGGGTCTTGTTGTCAAAGAAATCGAGGTGAGGAACCGCACCCTTCGCAACTTCCATTCCGAAGAAGGTGAAGTAGCGGGTGTCGGTTAGCAGCGCCTGATTGGGGTCATACAAGCGCGCAAAGTGAGCGAGACACAACAGCACTGCGACGCTCAGCCACAATCTTCGATTCTCGACTTGACGTTCCAGGGCGTCGCGAAGGGTCGCGAACCTTGCATTTCCACTGCGATCCATCGAAGCGTTGCTCCCTCAATCCGACAGCCTGACCTTCGTCGCAAGCAGCGCGATACTCCGCACCGCGCCGTCTTCTATGAAGGTCAGACTGTCGTCGTTCTCGACGAACTCTTCTACCCGCCGCCGCAAATCCGGATCGACCCCCGGCTGTGCACGCAGGGCCTTCAATACCCGCGAAGGAATCCCCTGAATTTCCTTCGCGATCTTGTACGCAAGAATGGTTTCGGTTTCGGTCCCAAAGACACTCGGGGAGTGAAGCCAGACCCGGTAGAGGGGTTTATCGATTTCGCTCAGCGAACAATCCACGGGTTTTCAGGTGCTCCGACGCCAAATCCGGTCCGACCGGGAAAGGATCGAGGAAGACTACCCATCAGGCGAAGTCTTCGCACTAGCATTGCTAAATGCGATCAACGGCGACACACCAGTCTGCCTCGGCTGATTTACCGAGAGCATCGGCTACTCTGAAACGGCTAGAATGCACACGGCAATATTCATCCACCCTGTCCCCCATGGAAATAGAAAAGGAAGCGATGTGATAGAGAAACTGAACGCGCAACACGCCATTGGGGAGCGGCTCAAATTTCACAGCGGGCCTGGCGGACTCATTACCGCGCGCATCGAGACCGAGGAGTCGTCTGGGGAGATCACGTTGCACGGGGGCCATGTGCTTTCGTGGACACCCAGTGGTCAAGAACCGGTTCTCTGGATGAGCGAATCGAGCCACTTTCGCGACGACAAGGCGATCCGAGGTGGGATCCCAATTTGTTGGCCCTGGTTTGGGGACCACTCGAGCGACCCGGAAAAACCGGCCCACGGCTTCGCGCGGATCAGCCTGTTTTCTGTAGAACGAACCTACCAGTTGGTCGATGGAGGCTGTGGCATCGAATTCGGCCTGGGCAATGCAACCGCAACCAGCGCCCTTTGGCCCGAAGCCTTTTCGCTTTCGCTCACGGTGGAGATGGGCAAATCGCTCAGCGTTCAACTCACGATGCACAACACATCAAAGGTCGAAGCCACCTACGGAGCCGCACTGCACAGCTACCTGCGGGTTGGAGACATCGAGCAGGTGAAGGTCGAGGGACTCGCAAAGGCCGTCTACCTCGACAAGGTCGACGGCTTCGTGCGCAAGCTTCAAGAGGGAGCCGCCGAAATCAGCGGCGAAACCGATCGCGTCTATATCGAGACAGAAGACTCGCTCGTACTCGTGGATCCGGTGCTGAAGCGGCGGCTACGGGTAGCAAAGCGCGGCAGCCGAACCACAGTGCTGTGGAACCCGGGCGCGGACAAGGCGCGAGCCATGTCGGACTTCGATGACGAGGGTTACCAGAGCATGCTCTGTATCGAAGCTGCCAATGCCTTTGATGATCAAATCGATGTGGCACCTGGGTCGCGACATACCCTCGGTACTGAGATCAGTATCGAAGAGAGCTAGTCGATCCGATTCGGAATTATTTTGTTAGATCCCATCACCAGTTTGTCGCCGACTCTCGGGTGTATCGGGTTCGTCTTCCCACCACCAAAGCCCTTCGCGATCTGCCTGATCGGGACGAACCGGGCGTGTGCACGGTTGACAACCGATCAGCCGATAGCCCGCCGCGTACAATTCGTTGTGGGGAACTTCGTGCTTGCGAACATAGCTCCAAATTTTGTTGGAATCCCAATTCGCAAGGGGACTGAATCGAATGAGCGGGCCCCTCGCCCCGCGATGCAGCAAATCCAGCGCGGCGACTTCCGACGCGGGCGGTGCAGAAAGCTCGCGGCCGATCGTTTGCAGTCCGATCCACGCATCGCAGTCCTGCAACGCGCGCGAAAGCGGTTCTGCCCGGCGAATTTCACAACACTCCCGGTGGCCGTCCCGCAAGAAGCTGTTCTGCCCCTTCTCATTGAGTAGCGCGACGAGCTTTTCAGGGTTGGGGAGCGTACAGGCGATTTCAATTCCGTAGTGCTGCCGCAGTTTGTCGATCAGCGCGTAGGTCTCGTTGTGCTGGCGCCCCGAATCGACGAAGAAGGCGCGAAAGGGGAGGCCTGTCTTGGACGCCATGTCGAGCAGAACCACGTCTTCGGCGCCCGTCAATGGGATCGCGCATCGATCTTTGAAACGCTCGAGTGCGAACCGAACCAGGTCGGCGGCGTTGGCGGCTTGTGAAAATCGCTGGTTGAGTTCGGAAATTTCATCGGCGTTCATCGAGGGCGAAGCGACGATCTCCGGGGGGGCCACGGACTCGGGGGCCGGCGCCGAGAAATGGTCCCGAATCAAGCGCAGGGGACTTGTATAGACCGCAACGCTGCCGTCCTCGTGATTCAGAATGAAGAATGGAGCGACCTCGACGCCATGAGTCTTGCCCAGCTTCGCGCCCTCGGACTGGTCGTCTCCCTCGATGACCCAGACCACCTCGTCGATCCGATCCCAGAACCCCCGCCTTCGCAACATCTCTTCGGTCTGCGCGCACTTGTCGCAAGGGTTGCCGTTCGCAAGGCGCTTTTTGACCATCGTGATTTGCACGGGGAGGGACTCCGATCGGAAGGACGCGAAAACATTCTCCCTCAAAACGACCGCTCACGTCAAATCGCGCTTCAGGCGTCCCGAAGTTGCCGCACTTCGTTGGGTCCCGGACGAAACCGCCCCCGCCTCGCCCACCCGATGGCTTCTTGCATTGATTCGGACTCGAGCAAGCGACCCTCTAGAGCGTCAGGATTCCGCCGCCCGCCGGGAGGCGAGTCGATCGTTCAACACCTCGATCGCGTGGGCCACGCCGGTTCGCGGGCTCGTCAGAACTGCAACCGGAGTCTCTCCGAGCAAGGGCACGATCGCCGCCATGCTTCCTTGGGCGCACACCACCACGTCGACCCGTTTCGCAAGTGCGCGCACCGCGTCGACTATCTTGGCGTTGTGTTGCTCGAGATCACCCGCTCGGAGATCGTCGAACGCCCCCTCGACCAGCACTCGCTCCAGCACGACGGAACGTGACATCGTGGCGGCCGTCTTTTCGATCAACGCTGATGTCGGTTCCAAGGTCGTTCCCAGGGTGGCGACAACACCAATACGCGTACCCGCTTCGCATGCGAGTTCTGCCATCCTGGTGTCGATCCGGACGACCGGAATCGCGATTTCGCCCGACGCTTCGTCGACCGCCTCCCCTACGGAGGAGCACTGGCTGAAGATGAGGTCGCTGCCCATCTGCTCGGCGGCTGCGAGGTAGGCGCCGAGTCGCTTTCTCACCCCGGGCGTCACGCAACCGTTGCTCAGCACTTCCTCCAACAGGCTATCGTCAACGATGTGTCGCAGGGTCACTTGCGGTGCGAGTTCGGCGAACAACTCGGTAAGCCCCTCGACGGCCACAAAACTCGTATGAATGATTGTGATCAAGCCATGCTGTGTATTCACGATGCGTCTCGAAGGTACCCTACCCTTATGCCCATGCACAACGAACACGAGTTGCCGCCGCTTCGGCGCAAGGTAGAACGTTCGTGATCGAACATCTAATTCCCCTCACCCCGAACGCAGCAGACGGCCGGGAGGTTACGGTTTACGTGAAGGGGTTCCTCGCACGAGGCGAAAACCCCGAGCGCTTCGATCACTGGCTGGTCGGGCATCGCGCGCTGGTGGAGACGCATCATTGGGCGACGGCAGCACTCGGCTACCACTGGGATTCGGGCAATCTCGGGGGCGTTGCCGTGCCCCTGGCCAGCGGCGCCAAGACGGCCTGGGACATCTACCGAATGATCCGTCACGCACGGCGCATTTCGCCGCTCTCCACTGCGGGATGGTTCCTGGCGGAACAGGCCGCCGTACTCAGCGCCCGCTTCGTCGCACAGTTTCTGCAGGCAAGCCTACAAGCCAGCACCCGCGCCGATGATCTTGCCAAGTGCCTCGCATCGCTGGCATCAGACAACCGCCGGGTACGAGTCGTCGCCCACTCGCTCGGCTGCCGTCAGGTCATCGAAGCGGCCGCCCTGTTGCCGCAAGATCAACGACCTCACGAAATTCATCTCTGTGCCCCAGCATGTCTTGAGAACGAGGTCAAAGACAAACTCTCAAACCTCGCCCGCGGTGAATCCATCGTCTACTTCGCCCGCCCGGATCTGGTCCTCGAAACCAGTTTTCGCGTCATGTCCCAGGGACGCGCGATCGGCGCAGCCGGTCTCGAAGGCACTTACCCGGGTCTCCGAACCTGCGATGTCTCCGACGCGTTCGACTTCTGGGTCCACACCGAATACAAAAACCGCTTTCCCCGCTTCGCCGAAAACCCGCTCTCGAAGCTCCACGAATAGTTCAAGACTGAGCGTTTCGTTCGGCCATCGCCTTGCGCAACTTCGGCAAATCCTTGAGATACGGAAGACCCACCAGCAGGCGGAACAGAATCAACGCCACCGGAAACGTGAGACCGAACGCGAGAATCGACGCCTCGTCCCCGTACGGCGCAAAGAAGTAGAGCATGGCCGCTTGTTGGGTACCCAGGCCCGCCGGAGTGATCGGCAGCGAACCCGCGATCAGAATGGCCGGCGTCGCCGCCACTGCGATTTGCAGCGGCAGATCGATGTCGAACGACAGGCAGCCCAACCAGTAGACGCCGATGAATACCGCAAAATAGACGCCTTTCATCAGGCTCAACACGGCCAGGTCCCGAAGAGTCGCCGCCTGGTGGGAGCGGAAGAAACCGAAATTGCGAAAGCGCGTAAGCCATCCCCAGCGAGGACGAGACCCCATGGAGATCCACATCGACCCGGCCAGAAAGATCACAATGCCGAGCGAAATTCTTCGCAACGACTCGGCCTCGGGAGACGCAGGCAGCAGCATCGCGCCGAGGCCCACGTAGCTGGCCAAAACCACACCGTCGATCAACTGATAGAAGGCCATCGAACTGGTCGAAGCGAGGGCGCCAATCCGCTTCGAACTGCGCAAGTGAAGGATCACCGCTGCGGTGCCGAGATTCCAATTGATCGGGGTCAAGAGATAGGTCATGCCCCGCAACGATCGGGCTTCGCTCCAATCGAGCTTCTCATTGAACCGGGTGAACAAGAACGCGAACGCTGCGGAGTCGATGAGAAACCAAAGCAGTACCGCGAGCATCATCGCCGGAATGAACACTTCGAGGCGCGCGGAGCGCATCGCCTGCCAGGTATCTGCCATCGGGACGCCGCTGAACAGCGCATACAGAATCGCCGCGGCAATCGCCCAGGGGGCGATTTTCTTGAACCAGACCAACGCCTGGGACCGGCTGCTCGGCGCTGCGTCCTTGGCTTTGCTGGAATGGATCGAATTCTCAGCGTCGGAATTGAACGATGCCTGCACCGGTTGCTCTGTCATCTGGCAAGCATGACAGAATTGGCGGCGTGGCGCGCGGTTTCGCCGGCAAGGAGACCTGCAGACGCGCAGAGGTGCGCGGGAACAGGAACTCCCCGAGGTTCTTCTCTGAGAGCATCTGGCCGAGCTATGGTTCGGCTCTGGTTCGTTGACCCGAGAGCCTCCAGGAGCCCGAATGAATTTTTCTTCCGACGTTTTTTCGATCGAACGCAGCGGCCACGTCGCCACCTTGTGGCTCGATCGACCCGAGAAGCGCAACGCCATGGCTTACGAGTTCTGGCACGATCTTCCCCTCGCCATGGCGGAGTTGGGCGATGACCCCGATGTGCGCGCGATCGTAATGGCTGCCCGAGGCAAGAGCTTCTGCGTCGGACTCGACCTCACCGCCATCAACGGTGGCGGCGTCGGGATCGACAGTGAGAAACCTACCTCTCAGGCGACAGCCAACATGCGCCAGATTAAAGTCACGCGGTCCTTTCAGGCCGCCATTACTTCAGTGGCCAACTGTCCCGTTCCGGTCATCGCTGCGATTCACAGCCATTGCATCGGCGGCGGAATCGATCTCGTGACCGCCTGTGATATTCGACTCGCTTCGGCGGACGCGCTCTTCGGCATCCGCGAAACCAAGATCGGCATTACCGCCGATGTCGGAACCTTGCAGCGACTCCCGGGAATCATCAGCAAGGGACACGTCGCGGAACTCGCCTATACCGGCAGAGACATCGACGCCGCTCGGGCCGAAAAAATCGGGCTCGTCAACGAAGTGTTTGCCGACCAGCAGGCCGTTGTCGAAGCCGCTCACAAGCTGGCGAATGAAATTGCAGAAAACCCACCGCTGGCAGTGCGCGGGACCAAGTTCATGCTGCAGCAGGGAGAGAACCTGACCACCGACCAGAGTCTGCTGCTCAATGGACTCTGGACGATGGTCGCCAACCTGGGTTCGAACGATCTCAAGGAGGCAATGAAGGCGTTTGTCGAAAAGCGAACACCGGATTTCAAGGGAGACTGACGGATACTGGAGGCGAACCAGTACCCCGAAGTCAACCGACCTGGATCCCGCTGCGCGCCCCGTCGATCCTACGCCTCGATTGCCGTCTTGTACGCCGGACGGGCGTGTATGCGCTCGACATAGTCGGCGAGCTGCGGCCAGCGGCTCGCATCCACCGTCTCTTTGGCTATGGCGAAGTTCACGAATGGACTGGCGACCGCAATGTCCGCCACCGAAAAGTGCCCTCCGACCAGGAACGGTTTGTCGGCGATTTGCGCTTCGAGATAATCGAGAACCGGTGGAATCTTCACCTCGAGAGCTTCCTTGACGATTTCTTCATCCGGATCCTGCTGGAAGAAGTTTGGGTTTATGAAGCGCTGGCGAAACACCGTGAGCAAAACTTCGACGAGCTTCGTGTCCGCATACTCCTCGAAAAACAGCGCCTGGGCGCGTTCGATCGGATCCGCTGGATAAAGAGCCGGCGTCGGATGTACTTGTTCGAGGTAACCGATGATCACCGACGAATCGGGAATTGCGGCTCCCTGGTCTTCGTAACACGGAATCTTGCCCAATGGACTGATGGCGAAGTATTCCTCGGACTGACCAAATGGCATGACGTTGACGTGCTCGTATTCAATTCCCTTTTCAGCGAGTGCGACGATCACCTTGCGTACATATGGCGATCCAGCGACTCCATGTAGGGTGGGCATGATGGTTCCTCCTAAGGACTTTCGACGCGTTGGGGGTTTGATGGGCGCTGGTTTTGGGTCGAGGTCGCGATTCTACCGCGATGCGGAGCGAAATTAAAACTTCACATTTTTTAGTTGGTTCCGTGCCCAATTCGCACTGGAGAATCTGCGATATCCTTCCGACCGAGCGCCCGAAGGAGATCTGCATGGGATTTTACCAAGACCGTGTTCTGCCCCACTTCATCGGCATTGCCTGCGGCACGGCTCCCATTTGCAAACAGCGCGAGAAGGTCGTCCCCCACGCACGGGGCCGCGTGCTCGAGATTGGGATGGGCACCGGCCTCAACCTTCAATTCTACGATCCGAGCAAGGTCGAACTCGTCTTCGGACTCGAACCCAGTCAAGGAATGCGCCGCAAGGCGCAAGAGAACCTCGACGCCTCGCCTGTCGAAGTGCGTTGGCTGGATCTACCCGGCGAAGAAGTCCCGCTCGACGACAACAGCGTCGACACCGTGGTCCTCACCTACACCCTTTGCACCATCTCCGACTTCCGAGCGGCCCTCGCCCAGATGCGCCGGGTGCTCAAGCCCGGCGGTACCCTGCTTTTCAGCGAACATGGTGAAGCGCCCGACGAATCGGTGCGTCGCTGGCAAGCGCGGATCAATCCCGTCTGGAAGCGGATCGCAGGTGGCTGCAATTTGAATCGACCGATACCGACTTGCCTCGAGGACGCGGGCTTTTCCATTGCGAAGATGGAGACGATGTATCTGCCGTCAACGCCGAGGTTCGCAGGGTTCAACTACTGGGGAAGCGCTTCGATCGCGTGATCAGCGCGACCTGCCGGAGGCCACCCATGCGCGTGTACTTCTACGCGACATTTCGAGATATCGTCGGTTGCAAGCACATCGACCTCGAACTGGCAGATGGAACCACCGTACAGCGCCTGTTGGATCGGGTGCTGGTCGATCATCCGGGCTTGCGCAGCGAAATGCTCGACACAGACGGAGCGCTATCAAAACACGTCCACATCTTTGTCAACGGGCGAGGCTGCGTATTTCTCGATCGCGGACTCGAGACGCAGCTTTCGGCGCGCGACGATCGCATCGACTTCTTTCCGGCCGTGGCGGGAGGTTAGAGGATGCCGAGTTCCTTGAGTTTGCTTTCGCCCGCCACACCCTCGTCCCAACCTCGCAGCTGGTAGTACTCCGGCAACATCAAGTCGAGTTCGCAGACGTGTCCCTTTGAACCACCGTGGGTTGAGGGTTCGCGCGTAAAACGATCGGGCAACTGGTCCGAACCTTCGCGAAACCCCGCCAGGTTGTTGTAGTAGCGCTCGAGGTTGTAGATGCGTTCGCCCGCGAGCATGACGTCGTCGGCGCTGAAGTCGATCCCCATGGCCGTTGCGTACTGCTCTGCATAGTGATCGGCGCCCATGGCAAATGCCGAAAACTTGCACAGATCCATGCTGTCGGAAAAAGCGTGCAGATCCTGGAACACCTTTACGAGTTCGGCCTTGCCCTTCCAGTCCAGTGGATCCGACACTCCGGGAATGACGCCCAACTCACTCGCGGCAACGTAGCCGCGCAAGTGGCAAGCTCCGCGGTTGCTGGTGGCGTAACCCAACCCCATGCCCTTCATTCCGCGAGGGTCATAGGCCGCAACGGACTGCCCCTTGACCACCATGGCAATCTCGGGATGTCCGAAGTGTTCAGCCGCTCGGGCCGTCCCGTCGGCGAGCACCGCTCCCAGTCCCTCACGATTGGCGAGCATTTCGGTCATCGCCACCATGGCTTCGCCGTCTCCCCAGGCCAATCCCTCGCCGTCGCTGTCCTTGATGAAGCCCCGTTCCGTGGCTTCCATGGTCATGGCGAACAAATTGCCGAGTTCGATCGGATCGAGACCGTAGTCGTTGCACTGGTCGATCAACTTGGCGACGACTCGGATGTCACCATTGTCGCAATTCGCGCCCAGGGACCACGCGGGCTCGTATTCGAGGCTCTCCATTTTCAGTCCAGCGTAGGGTCCGTCCTTGATCTCGACTTCTTTCTTGCACGCAACCGGACACGCGTGGCAGGTGGGATCGCCGGTGAGCAGATGTTCCTTCACATACTCGCCACTCAATCCTTCTGCGCGCTCGCCAAAGGAAGTCAGCTGAGAATTGCGGGTACCCAGGGCGCCGATTGTATTGGTGATGTTGGTAATCACATTGGTGCCGTAGACTGAGAGGCCACCCTTTTTGGGACTCGTAATATTGGCTTCGTCGCGAATGGCGTCCAGTCCACGAGTACGCGCAGCGCGATAGGCATCAACATCTTCGACCTCGCTCTTCTTGCGCGAGGCGCGGATCACGATCGCCTTGAGGTTCTTCGAGCCGCCGACGGCTCCGGTCCCGCCGCGGCCAAAGGCGCGGTCGTCTTCGTTCACCCAGGCCGCGAACCGCGATTGGTTTTCACCCGCGCGGCCGATCGCACAGACGCTCAAGTTCTTCGCACCATACTGCTGTTCGAAGTGTTCGACGGTCGCGTGGATGTCCTTGCCCCAGACGTCCGCGGCGTCGCAGATCTCGATCTGTCCGTCTTCGACAAAGAGATACACCGGCCGTTCCGCCTTGCCTTCGACGATGATCCCGTCGAAACCCGCCCAGCGAACTCGCGCGGCGGTCCATCCTCCCATATGGCTGTCGGTGACGGTTCCGGTGAGAGGAGATTTCGTCACGCAGGCCCAGCGGCCACTCATGTTGATTTCTGATCCGGAGACTGGACCGTTGAGAAAGCACAGCCGGTTCTCGGGAGACAAGGGGTCGACCTCGGGCCCCGCTTCGAGCACGTAGCGCACCCCCAGCCCCCGGGCGCCGATGTATTTCTGGGTCCATTCTTCGGGAGTCGGTCGCATTTCCCAACTGGACTCGGAAAGGTTCACATGGGCCATGTCTCGGCCATAGTCTGAAAGCTTCACGGTGGCTCCTCCCTGGGCAGATCGAATGAATGAATGGATGATGCTCGATTATAGACCCGCGCACGGCTCGCTGGAAATAGCTGAATGGTGTGACGCTGGCTGATTTGACAAGCCAGCCGAAGGTCGGGAACTTCGCGTCAGCAGCGAACAGACCGATCGAGGCCCGGGGAATGTCTGGGTCAGCGATTCAGAAATCGAAGCATTGGCGGAACTCACCGGCCACAGCGTCGATGAATCATCCATCGCGAGAGGGTTGCGAAGCTTGATCGAATACACTGGAGACACCGCCTACGATACGACCCTGACGATCGGGTTTGCAATTGTCGCGCTCACGGCGATTTCGGCGATATTCGTCCGCACCCCCTACGGTCGCTTCGCCGACGAGAGTTTCGGAGTGAGCCTCGACCCCCGGCTCGGCTGGTTCTTGATGGAACTGCCCGCCTCGCTGAGCTTCGTCTACTTTTTTCTGCAGGGACCCAACGCCGCCACGCCCTTTGCACTCTGCGTGCTCTTCGTCTGGCTCGTCCACTACGCAAACCGAGGGTTCATCATGCCCGCACTGATGCGGGTTCCGGTCGGCCAGAAAAGCAGTTTCAGCCTGATGCTGGTCGTCATCGGTTGGGTCGTGACCAGCATCCACGGCTACCTGAACGCGACCTGGGCATCGAACCATGCGGGACACCTGGGCTTTGCCTGGTTTGCCGACCCCCGCTTCATCTTCGGCATTGCACTCTACTACGCGGCGTTTCTCGCCAATCTTCACTCGGACTACATCGTGCGCCAACTGCGAACCCAAGAGGAAATCGCCCGGGGAATCAAGCGTTATCGCATTCCCAACGGCGGGCTGTTTCGCTACGTGAGCAATCCCAGCTATCTCACCGAGATCTTGTTCTGGGTCGGTTTCTCTGTCTTCACCTGGAGCCTGGCCGGGGTCTACGTCCTGGCGATCACCATGGCGAACTTGATCCCGCGAGCCGTATCCACTCACGCCTGGTACCAAGAGACGTTTCCCGATTACCCGCGGCAACGAAAGATCTTGATTCCCTTCGTCTGGTAGGGGGCGCAGGCTCCTGTTCGCTATACAAGAGACATGACATTCGTGATCACCAATGAAGATCCCGTACCGAATGGTGCGGTTTCAGAATGGCTCACCGCTGCGGATCGAACGCGGTTCCGCGTCGCTCGCTTTGCCCCCCCGAACACCAGTCGCGGAACCGTCGTCGTACTGAACGGCCGCACCGAGTTCATCGAGAAGTACTTCGAAGTCATTCGCAACCTGCACGAGCGCGACTACACCGTCGCAACTCTCGATTGGCGAGGTCAGGGGATGTCGGATCGCCCGCTCGCGTCTCGTCACAAGGGTCACGTTGAAGACTTCGACCTTTACGTTTCAGACCTTCGTCAGACGATGGTTGAGTTTGTCGAACCCAACTGCCCCGCACCCTATCGCCTCTTGTGTCATTCGATGGGAGGCAACATCGGCATGCGCTACCTGGGCGAATTTCCCGATTCCTGTGAATCGGCGGTTTTTTCGGCACCCATGTGGGGGATCGGCAAGTTCGCTCGGACACCCAAACTCCTGCGCCTGGTCGGGGGGGCCACAAACGTGCTTCGGCTGGGCACTTCGTACATTCCGGGCGGCGGGGACTACAGCGAATCCGATCGCAAATTTGAAGGCAACGTACTCACCCACGACCCCGAGCGCTTTGCCCGTTTCGTGGCCCAGGTCAAAGCGCAACCCCAGCTCGAGCTCGGCGCCCCAACGTTCGGCTGGGCGAGACAGGGGATCATCTCCATGGAAACGATTCACGCCCCGGGGTTTCCCGAAGCCATTCACACGCCCATTCGCGTCTGCACGGCCAGTGCGGAGTCGCTGGTCTCCGTCGAAGCGCAAAGAATCGTGGCCAACCGGCTCCCCAATGGCGAGCAAGTGATCATCGAGGGAGCAAAGCACGAACTCTTGATGGAGATCGACGACTATCGGGATCAGATCTTCGCGGTGTTCGACGCACTCTGAACCCGACGCGGAGAAGACATGGCCGAAGACATTCGTATCCTCGATCTCGCCGACCCCCAATTGCCCCAAAGTTTCATCGATCAGTCGAAGCTCGCGGCCCCCATCGCCGACGCCATGCAACTCGAACTGGATGCGCTGATGGAACAGGCTTCAAGGGAGACCGGACTCACCGACTTTGGAGAACTCGACTGGCAAGAGCGCCTTGAAATCATCCTCACAGGTCTGCGCGAAGACGGCCCGCTCACCGCGATCGGCAAGCTGAGCAGCATTGCGCAGCTCGTGGGCTTTCTCAAGAATCGCCTGTTGCTCGAAGACTTGTGGAAGCGCCATCCAGAGATAGAGCAAGTCGAACAAGAGCCTCCAATCATCATCGCCGGCCTCCCCCGCAGCGGCACGACTCACCTCCACAGCATGATCGGGGCCGATCCGAAAATTCGCTCGCTTCCCTGGTGGGAGTCACTCGAACCGGTGCTCGCAGAAAGCGAGGTCCCGCTCCCAGGTGAAGAGGATCCGCGGTTCGCTCGGGCTGCAGCGGGTATTGCATTTCGCGATTCCGTGATGCCGCACTTCAACGCCATGCACGAGATGACCGTGGACCATATTCACGAAGAAATTCATTTGCTCGCGATCGACTTCTCGACCATGATCATGGAAACCCTCGGCATTGGTCGCGCGCCTCGTTTTCGCGACTACTACCTGGAGCACGACCAGACGCCGCACTACCGCTACCTGGCCAAGATCCTCCGCACCCTGCAGTGGCTTCGCGGGGGAACACGCTGGGTGCTCAAGAGTCCCCAGCATCTGGAACAGCTCAAACCCATCGCCGCAGTTTTTCCCGGCGCAACCCTCGTCGTCACCCACCGCGACCCGGTCGCGACCGTCGCTTCGTTTTCGACGATGATTGCCTACGCGTCGCGACTGTCCGCGGCGAAGGCGGACCCGGTTGGCCTCGGGCACTACTGGGCCGACCGAATCGAGAAAATGCTGCAGCGCTGCGTCGAAGATCGAGACACCTTCGCCGCCGACAGCTCCATCGATGTTCTGTTCCATGACTACATGGGGCGAGAACTCGAAACGGTCGATGAGATTTATCGACTGGCGGGCGTCCCATTCGATTCCGACTCGAAAGCCGCGCTCGTGGGCTATCACGACGATCATCCGCGCGGCCGGTACGGACGAGTGCGCTACAACCTGGCCGACTTCAACCTCAACGCAAAAGAATTACGCGAACGATTTCGCTTCTATACCGATCGCTTCCCGGTAAGGCTCGAGAGCTAAAACGGCTACTATTGAGATCTTGCGGAAAACTGCACAAACTGCGCCTACAACATGCACCGGATCCGGAGGAACGAATGTCCATCGAAGAAAACAAGAAGACCGTGGAAACCTTGTGGAATGCGCTCAGTGACATGAACTGGGAAACGATGAAGAACTGCCTTACGGACGACATTCACTACGAGGACGTTCCCACCGAGGATCCGGGCGCCCGAGGCCCCGAGAACGTAGTGAAGCGATTGGCGATCGCGTTCGATCATCTGGTCGACCACCAACACACCATTCACCATCTGGTTGGCGACGGCGACGTGGTCTTCCTGGATCACACCGAAGTCTGGACTTTCAAAAGCGGGGAGAAAGCGACGAACCAGTTTGCAACCATGCACGAGATGAAGGGAGGGAAAATCTCCAAATGGAGTGACTACTGGGACGTCTCCTCTTTCGTCGGGCAGTTCCCCGAGTGGTTCCTGATCGAAATGGCGAAGGGCACCCAGGCCGACTTCACCGATTGAAAACTCCGCACAGCCAACTCGAGAGGTCCTCTATGCCTTCCTCCACAACGTCTTCCCCCACAACCGAGAGCCGAAAGAAACTTCACGAACTGCTCGACCTGATTCGCGAAATCGACGAGCGACGCTACGGCAGCGAGTGGGGGATCGAGAACCAGGGCGATATCGCCGACGGTCATCGCAACTTGATGCACCTGCTCGAGGGCGGCCTGTTCTCGCATTTCGACGCCGATCCCGAGCGGCCGGTGTTCCGGCGGATCGTTTCGCCGACCCGCAAGTTTCGCGGCGACAACGGTGACGCCATCTACTTTGACGCCGCGATCCGTCCGGACCGCGACTACATCGTGCGCGGCAACATGGCGGGGGCCGTATACGTCTCGCTGACCATCGAGGAGGGACCGGGGGAAGGCGCCTACGCCACGGGCACCGCCGCGGGTCTACATGACGGCGAATTCGACGTCGACCCTGACGGCAACTTCGAAATCGTGCTGTCCGCGGAGAAGCGCGAACGCAATTGGCTCGAACTCACCCCCACTGCCATGCGGGTAACGAGTCGACACTACTTCGAAGAAGAAATTTGCGCCGCCGCCGATCCGTCGCGGCACGTGCCGATGACCATCGAGCCCGCGTTGGATCCGGGACCGCCGCCGGCCTTCGACCCCGAAGCACAGGATCGCAACGTGGCCGCCGGCATTCAGCGCGTGATGAATTTCTTGCGTGGCGACACCCTCGACCAACCCCCGCGCAAACCCGAAGATCAGCCGAGTTGGGTATCGAGCGTGCCCAACGTCTTCAACAAACCCGAGAAGCCTGGCGACATGGCGTACTCCGCCATGGACATCGCCTACACCATGGCGCCGTACTTGCTCGGCCCCGACAAAGCACTGCTGATCACCGGCCGCTTTCCCGAGTGCAAGTTTGCAAACGTCTGCCTATGGAACCGATATATCCAGAGTTATGACTACAGCAACCGGCGCATCTCACTCAACCGCAAGCAGACCCAGCTCGAAGCAGATGGGAGCTTCCGGATCGTAATCGCTCACGAAGACCCGGGGGTGCCGAACTGGATCGACACCGAGGGACGCCCCTTCGGGCTGGTCTACTGGCGTTTCGTCATGCCGGAGGGAGAGGTCGAAACTCCCGTAGCCGAGGTCGTGGAAACGGCATCGCTGGGGAGCTGAAATGACGATTTCAGACACTGCGATTCCGCCCTACGAAATGGACGATGTCCCAGACGTGCGCGCCCTGCCCTTTCCTCGGCGCATGCGTCTCATCTGTCGCATGTGGGCTTCCCAGCAACATGCCACGCCATTCGTCGTGATTGTGATGTACTGGCTCAAGTATCTCATCTTCTTTACGGGGGGATGGATATTCGTCTCTTCCTTTTCGACGAACTACACGGGCTTGACCTCGATCGGCGACTGGGCGTTTACCGGCATCGCGTTCAAAAAGGCCATCGTGTGGGCCATGTTTTACGAAGTCGCCGGCTTTGGCTGTTCCTTTGGCCCGATGAACGCGCGCTTCAAACCTCCGATGGGAGGCTTCCTCCACTTTTTGCGTCCGGGCACGACCAAGCTTTCGTTGTTTCCCGGCTTGCCCCTGTTGGGCGGCATTACGCGCAGCTATCTGGACGTCCTTCTCTACGCAGGGCTTCTTTTCTTTCTATTGCGCGCGGCAATCGCCCCGGACATCACCCCCGAGTTGTTGATCCCCGTCTGTATCGTGCTCCCCCTGCTCGGCATCGCGGACAAGACCATCTACCTGGCCGCCCGTTCAGAGCACTACTTCGTTGCATTGATTTGCATCACCGCCGCCAGCACCGGTGATGTCTGGATCTCCGCCTGTCAGATTCTCTGGTGTTGCATCTGGTTCTGGGCAGCGACCTCCAAGCTCAATCATCACTTCCCCACGATCATTCAGGTCATGATGAACTGCGGCCCGTTTTTTCCCACCGTTCTGAAGAAGAAACTGTTTGCCCAATACCCCGACGACCTTCGACCGTCGAAGTTTGCGGCCTTCATGGCCCATTTTGGAACGATTACGGAATACATGATCCCGGTCGTCCTGCTCTCGAGCGAAAGTGCGCTGGTCACGGGCGGTGCTCTCTTCGTGATGTTCGGCTTTCACAGTTTCATTGCCGCCAACAACCCGGCTGGGATGCCGATCGAGTGGAACATCTTGATGATCTACGGCGGCATCTTTCTCTTCGGATTCAACCCTGAGGTCAGTGTGCTCGCGGTTGGAAATGTACCGCTGCTCGCCGGGTTCCTGGTCATCAGTCTCGTCGCCATCCCACTCTACGGCAATCTCGTGCCGTCCAAAGTTTCATTCCTGTTGGCTATGCGTTATTACGCCGGAAACTGGGCCTACAACATCTGGCTCTTCCGCGGGGACAGCGCAAAGAAACTCAACAAGCTGGTGAAGGCCGCAGCCACCATGCGCGAACAGCTCGAGGAAGTGCTCGACGATGAATTGGCGGTGGATGCAGTCATGATGTCCATGCCTGCCCAACGCCTCGTCTACCTCCAGGGCAAGGTGCTCTTCGATGCCATTCCCGAGGCCGTGGACGACATCGACAACTATGAGTGGATGGAAGGCGAAGTCGTGGCTGGCCTGGCACTCGGTTGGAATTTTGGCGACGGGCACTTGAACGAGATGCAATTGCTCAACGCCATCCAGGAACAATGTGGTTTCGAAGAGGGAGAGTTACGGGTCGTGATGGTCGAATCCCAACCCCTGTTCGGTCGCCACATGGCCTGGAAGGCTGTAGACGCCGTTACCGGCATCCTGGCACAAGGCAAAACGGAGATCGCACCGATGCGCGACAAACAACCCT
This sequence comes from Myxococcales bacterium, assembly GCA_022563535.1. Classification (NCBI taxonomy): domain Bacteria; kingdom Pseudomonadati; phylum Myxococcota; class Myxococcia; order Myxococcales; species Myxococcales bacterium. Next base: position 76,931 of record JADFNE010000001.1, on the reverse strand, counting down.
GGCCGACCGGCGCATACGCGGAGGCCTTCGCGCGCGGATCGAGTCATCGGTAAAAAACCTTGCCCGGCAGGGCCGGGTTGCCCGGATGCCGCCATAGCCGAAGCAGGTTACCTTGACGTTGCAAGACCCATCCGATCCAAAATGCAAATCAAGAGAGTGACGAAATGGAGATCAAGGCCATGTACAAGCTTTACTGGGCAGCAGGGACCGGTGCCTTCGCACCGCAGGCTCTCCTCGAAGAAATTGGCGCCAGCTACGAAAAGATCGTCATCGATCGCGAAAACGAAGAACATCGGTCCGCCGAATTCCTGGCCATCAACCCGATGGGCGAGATTCCCGCCCTCGTTCTTCCCGACGGATCATTCATGACCGAGTCGGCTGCCATCATGCTCCAGATTTGCGAGCGCCATCCCGAAGCCAAGCTCGCGCCTGCGCCGGGCAGCCCGGAAAGCGCGACCTTCCAGCGCTGGTTCGTCTTCATGTCAGCCAACATCTATCAGGACATTTTGCGATTGTACTACGGGGATCGCTTTACCAATGATCCCAAAGGTGCCGATGACGTCGCGAGTGCCGCGCTTTCCGCTTTGGATCGCCACTTCGCGATCTTGAACGAAGCACTATCGCCCGGCCCGTATCTACTCGGCGAAACTTTCAGCGCGGCGGACATCTACCTCTTTATGCTCGCGCAGTGGCATCCGGACATTCCCCAGCTCTTCGAGGCGAACGATCGCATTCGGCTGCATGCTGAACTCGTCGAGGCTCGGCCGGTGGTGGCCCGAGTGTGGGCTGAACACGCGGAAGACTGATCGCATCAACGCACGGTTCGCGACGCTCTTGCCGCACCAGCAGCCTGCTAGAGGCCGACGTATTCCTTGCCGTAGTCCGCGGTGAGCCAGCGCTCGGGCGAAAAGCGAACGATGATTTGAGGTTCTTCGCCTTCGCCCTCCCCTGGCTGATTGAAGTCGACGTACGTATTGCCGGCCTCGACGCCCAGGTAGCGGTGCGCCAGGGGCCTCACGTGCTTTTCGAGATCCGCAGTCGCGATCGAGCGGATGGGGCCTTCTACGCTGACGTATTGATACGGCGACGCTTCGTTCTGAACACAGAGACTCACGCGCTGGCCCTCGGCAATCAGCTTGCCCTTGCGAGAACCCGGCTCCGTAATGAACGAAACCTCGCCCCCGACTTCGTAGCCGTACCAGACGGGCACGGTCAGAGGCCCGCGACCGGGCTCGTGGAGGCTCAACACGCCAACTCGAACTTCCGAGAGAAACGCCCCGGCTTCGTCTCGCGTCATCGTGGTAGACATTCTCGCTCCTCTCTCAGCAGTTCGGCCTTTCTTCGGCGCTGCAAAAGGGTTGGCGGACGGCTTCCAGGGCGGCACCGGCGCGGAATACGGACTCGTCGTCGAAGGTCCGTCCGACCAACTGGACACCTGTGGGTACGCGATTCTCGGAGATCCCGGAAGGCACCGAAAGCACTGGGCAACGGCTGAGCATGTTGAACTGGTGGCACATCGCGATGCCGAGTTCGGGCTGGATGGACTTCCCGTTGATCTCCAGTGAGTCGTGTACGTAATTGAAATCTGCTTTGACCCGGGTGGTGGTCGTGGTCGGGCACACGAAGAGCTGGTAGCGCTCCATCAGCGGTCCAAAGCTTTCGTACATCTCGCCGCAGACCGTCAGTGCGGCGAAATAGTCCGAGAGCTGAACCGATCGCCCGCGAAGGAGGTAGTCGTGCGCGTAGTCGGTGAGCAATTCTTCACGGCCGGCGGCGGCCTCTTCAATGACTTCTCCCATCACGGCGTCGTAGTAGTGCAGAGCGGCTTGATCCAGGCGGTCCGTCCAACCGAGCTTGACCGGTTCGACTTCGGCTCCGAGGCTGCGAAAGATCTCGAGGGTCTCCAGGGTATTGCGGGCGACTTCCGGATCGACCTCGACGTAGTCGAAATCGATCGAGTAGGCGATGCGCCAGCCGCGCAAATCCGTGTCGAGATCGAGGGGGATATCGACCTTCGGCTGGACGCTTGCGATGTCGCGTGGGTGGGGGCCCGACATCACATTTTGAAACAACGCGCAGTCGACCACTGTGCGCGCCAGGGGTCCCTGGTGGTTCCACGAATCGAGGTTCCAGGGCGCGGCTTCGGGGTTGCGCCCATAGGGGGGCTTGTAGCCGACCAGCCCACACATCGAGGCGGGTTGCCGGATCGAACCCCCGATGTCCGAACCGCTGGCCAGCGTCGAAGTCCCTGCAGCGAGACTGGCCGCAGAACCACCCGAGGATCCGCCCGGGGTGATGTCGAGATTCCAGGGATTGCGCGTGACTCCCCACAGGCGCGAGAAGGTTTGAAAGAGAATGCAGAACTCTGGTGTGGCCGTGCGAGCGTGGAAGATCGCACCGGCTTGTTCGAGTCGATCGACCACGTGGGCACTTTCTTCGCTCACATGATCCTTGAACAACAACGAGCCCTGGGTGGTGATCTTGCCGCGAATCTCGGCCTCGTCCTTGATGGCGATCGGCAGACCCTCGAGAGCGCGCGCCTCGCCGGCCAGGTAGCGCTGTTCGGCGCGGGCAGCTTGTTCGAGCGCTTCTTCGAAGTAGCACTCCGTAAAGGCGTTGATCCGGGGGTCGATGGTTTCGGCGCGCTGGATCAGGGCCCGCAGCAATTCCACCGGGGAGAGTTCTTTGCTGCGAAACCGACGGAGGGCACTAGCGGCGGGCAGGTAACAGAGTTCGAGATCGTCCATCGGGGGGTCCTTGCTCCCGAATGAGCGGGGTCGGGATTTCAGCCTGCCATTTCGTCAAGACAGGGCTGCCTACGATAGGCCAGTGCTTCATTTGCGGCGAACTGAATTGGGAAATCTGGCCGGGGCGTACATCGGCCGAGCCGCGATGCGCGCAGAGGCGCGTCCGCGACTGCTGCTACGAAGTAGCCTCGGCCGTCCGGTCGCGTCGAAGCCACCGCTCGTAGCTCGCGGGTGGAAAGAATGCGAGGCCAACCAGGAGTGCTCCCCCGGTGCCAAAGAAGGATTCAAGCTCCAACAGGGAGGAAAAAACCACTCGGATACCCGCCTCACCGTCGACAAGCAAGTACGCCGTTGTCGCCAGGTCCATCGTGATCCAGAGCGACGCCGCGGATGCCCAGAGCAGGTAACGGTTGCATGTTAGCGGGTCGCAGAGCCCCAACTTCCGACGACGACGGGCCGCGGCATACTGCTGCGTGGCCTCGCATGCCATCCATACACTGGTGAGTGAAGCGCCAACGAGCCTGATCCAGTGGAACGGGCTTCCATTAGCGCCCAGAAATTCAAAATCGCCCATCGCCACGGATCCGACCCAGCCGACGACGATTGCAGTGGCGATGAATACCATGAACCCGAGCGCCCAAGATTCGTTGCGGCGGAATACCACCCACGTGAACATTGCGAAGGCGAAGTTGCCCAAGTCTGCGACGATGAATGAAAGCAGTGTGATGGTGGGCACGATGCGCTCGTCCCCGGCAAGCAACAGATAGGGGATGTTGTAGACGACGTAACTCCCACCCCAGCAGAGAATCGCGATCCCCAGAATCCTTTCTGCAGACTCCCCGGTTCGCTTGCTGAGATTCCAGAGTTTCACGCCAACAGCCAGATACAAGGTCATAGAAAGTAGTTCGCCTATCCACGGCACCAGCTCTTCCATCGGCTGCGTCTCTCCCACTCAATTTCACGCCCAATTGGATTAGGCGCCGGCATTCACCCCGGTTCTTCTCTGCTCTCATCTCATCGGGTGTACTCAACACTTCTTTATGTCCGTAGTCCGGCTTTGTACCGATGGGGTGTTTCGAAAAACGCGAAGAGGAGACCAGCGGAAAGCCGGGGGGGATAAGCCCCGGATTTGCCTCCAAGGCCCTGGGCCGCGTGTATTCTGCGCGGCACCCCACACTCTTCAATCCACGCGCTATTGCGCGTCCTTCAGGATCTCCCGAGCGGCGTTGTAGCCGGGAATCCCGGTCACGCCGCCGCCGGGGTGGCAGCCGACGCCGCACATATAGACCCCTGCGATCGGCGTCCGATAGTTCGCGAAACCCGACACCGGCCGCATGTGGAAGAACTGATCGAGCAGCATGTCGCCGTGGTTGGGGTTGCCCTCGGGCAATCCGAATTCGCTCTCGAGATCGGTGGGCGCGAGCACCCGCCGGTGAAGAATGAGCTCCCGGATCCCGGGTGCATATTCGGCCAGCGTCTCGATCGCGCGGTCTGCGAACAACTCCTTGTGATCATCCCAACTCCCCGCGCGCAGGGCGTAGGGTGCATAGCGAGCCGTGATCGACATCAAGTGTTGTCCGTCGGGAGCCAGGCCCGGATCGCTGAGAGTGGGAATCAGCACGTCCAGCACCGGGCGGTCCGAGTACTCGCCGTATTTCGAGCAATCGAAGGCCCGCTCGATGTCGTCCAGCGAGGGTGCGATTTGAATCGGCCCGGACAAGCGCGCCTTCACCGTGGACGCGTCGCCCTCGGCAGCTGTAAACGTGGGGAGATCGCGCAGTGCGAGATGGATGCGCGCCGACGACCCCCGGTACTTGATGTTCCGAACGTCGTGCGCAACGCTGACGCCGAATTCCCGGGGCTCGAGCAGCTTGAAGAAGGTGGTGCGCGGATCGGCGTTCGAGACGACGATCTTCGCCGAGATCGTCTCGCCGCTTTCGAGTTTTACGCCGGTGGCTTGGCCATCGTCGATGATCACCTTTTCCACGGCCGCGCCAGTTCGAATCTCCACCCCGAGGTCGCGAGCGGCATCGGCGATCGCGCCGGTCAGGGCACCCATCCCGCCTTTCACGACGGAGGCCGAGCGAAACAAGCCGGTGCCCGAAAGCGCCCAGCTGCCGAGCAGTGCCAACGCAGAGCCCGTTTCCCGCGGTCCCAGGGTCACGTGCTGGATGCAGCTCGCGCCGATGGCCACCTTCACGACGGGGGACTCGAAGTGCTCCCTGAGCATGTCTTCCGTCGTCAGCGGGACAGCGCGCAGAAGCTCTTTGAGGTTCTTGCGGCCCAGGCGCCACAGAGGACCCAACAGGTTCAGCCCACCGAGCAGGTCGGCGACTCCCAGGTTGGGAAGCGTGGGAGGCGTCATGTCCATCATGCCGCGCAACACGCCGGCGATCCGGCTCATCAAGTCGATGAATGCCGGATAGGCGGCGGCATCGGCCTTGGAAAACCGTGCAATCTCCTCGACGGTTCGGGCGGTGTCCCGCCAGATCGTCAGTTGAGTTCCGTCGGGTTGCGGGCAGAACGCCACCGCGTCCGAGTGCACGGTCTCCACGCGCGAATCGAGTTTGAGCTCATCGCGCACGCGCTGGGACAAGTAGCCGCCGCCGTCCGCGACCGTCGAAGCGTGAAAGCCCGGAAAGATCTCCTCGGTGACAGCGGCTCCGCCCACGCTGTCGCGCTGCTCGAGCACGAGCACGCTGCGCCCCGCTTTGGCGAGGTACGCGGCCGCTACCAACCCGTTGTGTCCTGCTCCAATGACAATGACGTCAGACGTGGCCACGATTTCATTCCTTTTTGTTGACTCGTTCTCAGCAGGATCAAGCTGGAAGGGGGAAATGTCAGAAGGGGAAGTCTCTGCCCAGGATCTCTTTCGCCGCCAGGCGCCCTGGCCCGGCGGTAATTCCGCCTCCGGGATGTGTTCCGGAACCGCACTGGAAATAGCCGCGCACCGGCGTGCGGTAGGCGGACCACCCCGCTGCGGGACGGAAGAAGAAGAGTTGATCGAGGGTCAGTTCACCGTGGAAGATGTTCCCCTCGGTGAGGCCAAAGGTGTCTTCCATATCCGCAGGCGTCAGGACCTGTTTGTGGAGCATGATGTCCTTGATGTTCGGACAGTAGTCGGACAGGGTGTCGATCACGGTATTCCCGAAGGCTTCGCGCTGTTGATCACGATTGCCGTGCTTCGACAAATCGTAGTTCACGTATTGACAGAAGATCGACATCACATGTTTACCGGGGGGCGCCATGGTCGGGTCGGTAACGCTGGGGATGGAAATCTCCATCGCGGGTCTCTTCGAAAAACCATCGTACTTGGCGTCGTCGTAGGCCCTTTCGATGTAGTCCACACTGGGACAGATATCGACCGCGCCCCGCAAGAGAATCTTGTCTTTCATGGCCGTAAAGTCCGGCAGGCCATCGAGGGCGAGATTGACCTTGCCCGAAGAGCCCCGGTATTTGAACTTGTCGATCGTGTCCACCAGTTCGGAGGGCAGCTCCTTTTCCTCGATGAGCTTTCGAAATGTCACCTTCGGGTCGCAGCCCGAGACGACGGTATTGGCGTAGATCTCGTCGCCGTTTTCCATCGCGACACCCACCGCCTTGCCGTGCTTGACGATGACCTGAGCAACCGGGGCGTTGACATGGATTTCGGCGCCCAGGCTGCGAGCCGCACTCGCGATGGCTTCGCTGACGCCACCGGTACCTCCGCGTTGGCTTCCCCAGGCGGAATACGCGCCGTCGAGTTCACCCATATAGTGGTGTAGCAACACGTAAGCCGTGCCCGGAGACTTCGGGCCCATCATGGTGCCGATCACGCCGATCAGTCCATACATGGCGCGCACGACGTCGGTTTCGATGTACTCCCCGAGGAAGTCGTCGCAGCTCATGGTCATGATCTTGTAGAACTGTTTGAACGTATCTTCGCCCAGGCCGTGCAGGTGCTGGCCGAAATCCTTCAGGGTTCGCAGATCGCGCAGGCTCGGATTGCTCAGGTTGGGCGGTGTGTATCCCAGGATGGGTTTTACCGCGAGCGCCATCTTGTGCATGATCTCGCCAAAGACGGCCGCACGATCCGCGTCGCGCACAGAGTGGCGCTTTATCTCTTCGCGGTACTTCGCCGCATCCGCATAGGCGATGAAGCAGTCACCATTGTCCATCGGCAGGAACGTGTGGTCGATGGGCCGAATCTGCAGGCCGTGCTTGGGAAGCTCGAGCTCTCGCGTGACTTCGGCGCGCAAGAGGCTGATCACATAGGAACAGACCGTGTAGGTGAAGCCCGGATAGATCTCTTCCGATACCGCCGCCCCTCCCAGAACGTGGCGTTGCTCCAACACCAACACCTTGCGCCCGGCCTTCGCGAGATAGGCCGCACAGGTGAGACCGTTATGCCCGCCACCAACGATGATTGCATCGTACTGATTGCCGTACTTCTCGCTCATTTCGAGCCTCCGATGATCGCTTTCTTGCGCGGTGGATCGAAGAAGGGCATGCGGACGACGGTTGCGGGAATCGCGAATGATTTCGCCTCAATGGATTCTTCGAAATAGATGACGGTGCCGAGTTTTTCGTACTTCGCTTCGACTCTTGCGATGACCACGTATTTCTTCAGGGTCGACGACCAGACCCCGCTGCTGCCCCTGCCGATGAAGTTCCGGCGAGCCGCGTCGGAGTAGATTGGATAGAACGTCTTCCACGGTTCGTGGGGCACATGCAGGGGCATGTCGAATTCGGCGTAGCATCTCTCGATCGCTTTCACATCGAGTTCGAGGCCAACCGTGACGCGAGTCGTTCCCCGCTTCTTCTCTTCTCGCAGAGCGTCGCGACCAACGAAGTACGATTGGTCGAGTTTGACCATCCAGCCCAGGCCCAACTCATAAGGGGAAGTCTTCTGTACCTCGTAGAGAGTTTGTGTCGAGGAGACGAAGTCGAGATCGATCAAGATCAGGCCCGCCTCCACTCGCGCAACATCGAGGGCGATGGCTCCGGCCGGACGCATCTGATAGTCGGGCCCGATTTCCATCAACGCATCCCAGAGGGCCAGGGCGTTTTCGGATTTTGTAAAAATCTCGAAGCCGAGGTCACCTGTAAATCCCGCGCGCGAGATGACAACGGGAAAGCCGGCGATCTCCGCGTCGGTGCAACGGAAGAAGCGCAAGCCATCCAGGTTGGTAGTCGTCAAGCGCTGAATCAGGTCTCGCGACGTAGGACCTTGAAGCGCCACTGCAGCAATCGACTCTGAAGTGTCTTCGATCTCGACGTCCATTCCCGTGGCGTTGTCTTCCAGCCAATAGAGAGTGGGGATCGCCGCGGTCATGCGAAAGTGTTCCTCACCCAGGCGCATGATCGTGCCGTCGTCGACGACCTTGCCGCGATCGTCGCACCAAACGGTGTAAAACACCTGCCCGACCCGCGCCTTCGAAAGGTCTCGCACCACGACTCGATTGAGCAGGGCGTGGGCATCGGGGCCGCGCACGTCGTATTTATAGAGAGGCGAAACGTCGAACATCCCGCAGCCATTTCGAACGGCGTGGTATTCGTGATCGAAACTCAGTTCGAACTGCGTCGCCGACTCGAAGCCCGCCCACTCTTCCCAGTGATTGCCCTGGTTGAGGGCGGAGGTTCGCGCGTGAAATGGCGTGGGTCTCGGCATGATTTCTCCAAATGGGGCTTGATCGCGAGCAGCAGAATATCAAATTGATCGACGTTACGCGTCCGATCGAAGCTCGCGTCCATATTTCAGCGCTCGCAGGTAGATGCTCTGGAGCTTCGGGATCTGGCTTTCGAGTTCCGCATACGGGCCCGGCACATAGGCGCGCGAGGCAATGCCCGCCTGGGTGTCTTCTACAATCTGCCGGTCCTGGTTCATCGTGGCGCTGGCAAGCCAGCACATGCTCTCGATGTCGTAGTCGATCCCTTCCTTCGCGTCCTCATGAACGAGCCACATCAACTGCTGATCGGTGTCGGCCACTCCGAGTGGAGTGATGCGCAGGACTGTCGAGACTGAGCAACTCGTGTAGAGGAAACAACTCGGGGTCAGCCCCCAGTCGACCTGACCCTCGTCGTCGGCCTGGTAGGTTCCAAGCAACTTCGAGGGCATGTCCGCTCCGTTGGGGGTCAGCGAAGCGTAGAGACTTTCCGTGTTTTCGTTGACCAGCATGCGCTCGGCGAAGCTGATCTGGGCGTTGTAGCAACTCTCGTCGTCCGGGAGATCAACGTTGTCAGCGGACATGGATCCCGCCATGTGTCCCAGTGCTTTGGCCTTCGCTTCCCAGATTTCATTTCTCTCGGCGAAGGTATCGATCGCCTTTTCGGTTCCAACGGCATCCCGCAAGGCGTGCAGTTGAACCTTGCACCACTCCGGATGAGAGGAAGGGCAGTGGTAGCACTCGAAGTAATTTTCGAGCGCGACCTTCCAGTTGACGGGCGAACGGAAACTCTCGACGTGCGCGATCTTGGTGTGGCGCAGATCCGCCTGCGCAACCCATGGGAGCAGTGGCTCGGTGAGAGATTCAAAATCGGGAACGCGGCCCTGCCCTTCCGGCGTAAGGTTGATGAAGATCAGTCCTTCGAACACGCGAACCTGGCAGGAGCGCAGCGAAAGCTTCGACAGGTCGACGCTCTCCGGCATGCCCCGGGCGTGGGCGAGACTGCCGTCGAGTCGATACGACCAGGCGTGATAGGGACAGGTCAGGCGCTTGATGTGGCCTGCGGATTCCCGGCACACCCGCGAACCGCGATGGCGACAGACATTGAAATGCGCGTGGACGACATCGCCCTCGCCGCGCACCACGATGATTTCTTCTCCTGCAATTTTGAACAGGAAGTAATCGCCCTGCTTGGGAATTCGGCTGATATGGTCGGTAAACTGCCATTGCCTGGAAAACAGGTGAGTGAATTCTTCCTCGAAGACCTCGGGCGAGAGGTAGAAGGCCTGATCGAGGGTGTAGCCGAGCCGATGGTTGGCGATCAGGGCGTCGATGCTGGAGTTTTGGATGGAATGGCGTGAATGAGTCATGGTGGTCTCTCTTTGGGTTTGAGGCTCCCGGGTGCAATGGTCGTGAATCTATTGTAGCCTGTCGGCTGACAGTCTAAACAACCTTAAACATCTGTCAAGTGACAGGTCGAATTTTTACCACCCTGCAGTGAGAACCGATGGCGAAATCCAATCCACAGCCCAAAAAAGCAACCAATTCCCCGGCCCCGGCCGGCGAAACGGCCCGGCAGCGGGCCCGAAAGGATGAAATTCTCGCAGCGGCCCAGCGCATCTTGATCGAAGAAGGCCATCACCGTCTGACCCTGCGCAATGTCGCCGAAAAGGTCGGCATCAAATTGGCGTCGCTCCAGTATCACTTCCCCAACAAGCATGATCTGATCACGGCCTTGATGGTTTCGGTGGACGAAAACTATCAAGGTCTGTTGGAGTCCCTGCTCGGCGTGATCGATTCGTCTGCGACCGATGAAGCCGCCGCTCGGGTGATCGAACGGGTGTTCGCGGAGTATCAAGACGAACGCGCGCTCAACCTTCACGAGCAGTTGTGGGCGTTGAGCATTCGGGATTCGGCAATGATGGATCAGTACCTGAAGGGGTACTCGAATATCTGGGAATCGACAGCGGAAGTGATTGGACGCTTCGACCCGGCGGCCACTGAGGATGAGCGTCGAACGCGCGCCGCGCTCCTCATCGCACTCGTTGACGGACTCGAGACATTTCTGAGTGCGGAGCAGCTTCGCCGCCGACTGCCCGACTCGATCAAAACGAGCTTCTCGGAACTCATCAAAACCATCGCACGCGGGTAGCGCTCAGCGCCGGCTTACTGCCCGCGCGTCTCCCACGCATCGAGTATCCGCTTCCACGCCACCGCAATTTCGATACCGGGTCTTCGCAGCGCGTGGAAGGGAATCGGCTTTGGCTCGACCGGTTGAAAGGGAAGACTTGCAACGTCAGCACCGCCCGCGCAGCGCGCCAGCACGCCTCCCATTGCAGTCGCCATCGCAACGCCTCGTCCCATATATCCGCCTCCGGCATAGAGACCGGGACCGAGATCGAAGATGTGCGGAAAGTGTCCCATGGTGACGGCGACGCGCCCGCTCCAGTAGTACTGAAGCTTGACCTTGGAAGCCTGGGGAAAGAAGCGTTCGATCGATTTGACGATGTGGCGGAATGAGTCGGGGCCCGGGTTGGCGACAAAGCGACCACGGCCTCCCATGACGAGCCGACCCTCGGGATCGATGCAGAAGTACTTGAGAATACGATGGGTATCCGAGCCGCAGTGCCCTTTGGGCATGATCACTTGCCTCAGTTCGTCGGACAGCGGCTCGGTGGCGACCTGGTAGCTCACGACGGGAATGAGGCTGCGTGCGAGACGCGGCCACAACCCCTCCGTGTAGGCGTTGGTGCAGAGGAAGACCTGCGCGGCATCGACCGATCCCGACGCTGTCGTCACACGCCAACCCACGCTGTTCTGCACGATGCCCGTCGCCGGCGACGCCGCGTACAAGTTGGCGCCCGCAGCACGCGCTGCACGCGCGAGCCCGCGCGCGTACGCGAGCGGTTGCACCCATCCACCGCGACGATCGAGCGCGCTCGCGACGTAGCGATTCGAACCGATTAGCGCCTGGGTCTCGTCCCGATCCAACATCTCGACGTCGGCGCCCCGCGCGCGCCATTGCCGCACTCGCCCCTCTTCCTCGGCCAGTGCCGCATTGCTGTGCACCGCGTGGATCCATTGACCCTGACGGGCGTGACAGTCGATACGATGGCGGCGAATCAAATCGAAGACCAGATCCGGCGCCTGCCCGGAGAACTCCACCAGCTTTTCGCCGCGCTCGCTGCCAAAGCGGCTCACGACGTCATCCGGGTCGAGTTTGAAGCCGGGGATCACCTGCCCGCCGTTGCGACCCGACGCGCCAAAGCCGGGCTCGGCGGCTTCGATCAGGATCACGTTGGCGCCCGACTCGGCAATGTGGAGCGCAGTGGACAAGCCCGTAAAGCCGCCGCCAATGACGCAGACATCGGCTGTTTGTTGGCCTTCGAGTCGCGGGTCACCGGGATCGGGAGGCGCTGTGGCGGCCCACAGAGAGTTCGGCAGTTCGGACACTCGCATACTCGCATACTCCTGGAAGCGGATCTGGAGCCCCGTTGAAACCACTGGCGAGTCATGCAGCATCCGGGCGGCGATTCCGCCTAGCCAGTGAAAAATGTAGCGGAAAAGTTGGCAGCGGGAGGATGATTGCTCCGCTTCGGGCCGGTTGCTGCTCTGGTTCTGACAATCTCGACTTGTTCTATGCTCGAAACCAGCGCGTGGTTCTGCTGTAGGCCCCGTGACCCCCGGCGAGACAAAACAGGAGAGCATTTCAAACATGGCCGATTCAGAGCGGCGACAACGCGGTATCGAGATGCTCGAGAAAGTCTATGCGGGGGACGTCGTCGCACCGCCCGAAGGCTTCGCATTCACCGACGTGATGCTCGAACAATTGTTCGCAGAAGTTTGGTCGCGCGACGTGCTGTCGATCCGCGATCGCCGCTTGATGTTGTTCGGAATCATCGCCGAAAAAGGCGAGAACATGACGTTCGGAATCCAGGCCAAAGCCGCGTTGAAGAACGGCGAGCTCGAACCCGCCGAACTTCGCGAGTTGCTTTTGATGATCGCGCAATACTCTGGCTACCCCCGCGCGGCAGCGCTGATCGGCGTCGTAGAACAGGTGATCGCCGAGGTGGCCAAAGAGAATGAAGAGAAGTCCAGCTAGGTGAGCAAGCGATGAGCCAGCGCGATCCCGATCGAGCCGCCGACCTCATCGCGCGGGATCGAGCGAGCGTGTGGCACCCCTATGCCCCGCCGGTGACGGACCCGCTCTACGCCGTAGAACGCGCCGATGGCGTTCACCTCCACCTGACCGATGGTCGGGTGCTGATCGACGGCATGTCTTCCTGGTGGTCCGCAATCCACGGTTACCGGGATCCCCACATCGAGGCGGCGGTACAGGAGCAATTGACACGCCTGCCCCATGTCATGTTCGGAGGACTCACCCACGAACCGGCGGTGCGACTCTGCGAACGCCTGATCGCCCTCACTCCCGAGGGCCTCGAACGGGTCTTCCTCTGCGATTCGGGATCGGTTGCGGTCGAGGTCGCAATCAAGCTGGCTTTTCAGTATTGGCTTTCCGTCGGCAAGCCGGAGCGCAACCGCCTGTTGACCGTGCGCGGCGGTTATCACGGCGACACCTTCGCAACGATGGCGATCTGCGACCCGGTAAATGGAATGCACGACTTCTTCAGCGGCGTGCTTCCCTCGCACTACTTTGCCGAGCGGCCGAGTTGTCGCTTTGACGAGCGCTTCGAAGATCGACACATCGCCGATCTCGCGGCAAAGCTCACTGCACACCGCGACGAGATTGCGGCCGTCATTCTCGAACCGATCGTCCAGGGTGCGGGTGGGATGTGGTTCTACGCCCCGGAATACCTGCGGCGGTTGCGGACGCTGTGCGACGCCAACGACGTGCTGTTGATCTTTGACGAAATTGCCACCGGCTTTGGACGCACCGGAGAAATGTTTGGGGCCGACCACGCCGGCGTATCTCCAGACATCATGAGCCTGGGGAAATCACTGACCGGAGGCACCCTGACCCTGGCGGCAACCCTGGTTACGCAAAAATTGTCTGACGCCATCGCCGCGGGTGAACCCGGTGCGCTCATGCACGGCCCCACCTACATGGGTAACCCGCTCGCGTGTGCGGCGGCCCATGCAAGCCTCGACCTGCTCGAGCGAACCCCGTGGCGAGAACGGGTCAAGACCATCGAATCCGGCCTGCGGGCGGGACTCGAACCCTGCCGTGGCGTGCGAGGGGTCGCCGACGTGCGGGTGCTCGGCGCCATTGGCGTGGTGGAACTCGAAGAACCCGTGGACATGAACGCGATACAGCCGGCCTTCGTCGATCGCGGCGTCTGGGTGCGCCCGTTTGGCCGACTCGTCTATCTGATGCCTCCCTTTGTGACCAAACCGGAACAGATCGAGACACTCACTGGCGCGGTCTGCGCTGTCGTTCTCAACTGATTTCAATTTCGCGGTTTCGATCTATAGTGCACTGCGTATAGTGCACTGGCGCCCTCCCCTCAGGTTTTACAAGAGGGGCATTAGAAAGGATGTAACGATGTCGAACGAAATGAACGAAATGCTCGCCTCGATCAGCCGACCCCATCCGGTCGAAACCGACTACGCGATCACGAACATTGAAGGAGAGATCCCACGCGAACTCAACGGGACCCTCTACCGCAATGGACCCAACCAGAAAACCGCCCCCGCGGCGGGAAACCGCGCACTGCATTTTTTCGACGGGGACGCGTTGATACATGCCTTTCGCTTCGATGACGGCAACGTCACCTGCCGCAGTCGTTTCGCACAGACGGAGAGCTTCGTGCGCGAACAGGAAGAAGGAGTTTATTGTTTTGGCGGGGGCAGCGTTCGCGCCGACAAAGTCCTGGAAAGCCCACCACCCTCCATTCAACCCAACACCAACGTCGTAGCGCACTCTGGACGGCTCTTCGCCCTGGTAGAAAACGCGCCGCCCTTCGAAATGAATCCCACCACCCTCGAATCCAAGGGGCTGTGGAACCTCGGCGGCAAGATGCTCGGCATGGCGACCACGGCGCATCCGAAGATCGACGCCCGGACGGGCCAAATGTGGATCCACGGTTATCAACCCATCGAACCCTACATCCAACTCTATGTGGTTGAGCGAGACGGCAGTGTCTCCCAGGCCGAAGCCTTCGACGCCCCCTGGCCCTCGATGATGCACGACTTCGCGATCACCGAGAACTACGTGATCTTCCCGCTCTGTAGCGTGTACTTCGACATCGAGGTCGTCGCCGCTGGGGGAGGCTACGGCGACGCCCTCAAGGGACGCCCCGATCTCAACATGCGGTTCGGAATCCGCGGTCGAGAGGCGGGTAGTGAAGTCAAGTGGTTCGAAACCCCCTCTTCGGCGTACATGTTCCATCCCGGCAACGCCTACGAAGAAGACGGAAAGATCTTCATGGATGCCTGTGTCTACGAAGATCCCCAGAAACTGCTCGACTCGCTCTCTTCACTTCGAAACGCGGGTCGACCCGACGGCTTCATTGCGCATCCCTACCTCTACGAGTTCGATCTCGCATCCGGCAGCTGTAAAGAGACCAAGCTTTCGGACATCTCTGCGGAGTTTCCGCGCATCGACGATCGGCTGGTGGGCTACAAGAACCGCTGGGGCTACGCCGCCACCGCCGAACCCGGGGACGGCGCGGAAGCCATATTTCGCCGGATTACCAAGTTCGACCGCGAAGGAGGCCCGTCGGTCCATCGACCAATCGTCGAGGGGCGGTGGGTTGGCGAACCGGTTTTCGTGCCGCGCCACCCCGATGCGGAGGAAGACGACGGGTTCGTCCTCAACCAGATCTTTGATGCCGTGGCGGATCGCTCTGCGATCGAAATTCTCGACGCCCGGGCGATCGACGCCGAACCGCTGGCGCGCTTGTGGCTCGAAGAGCGCGTGCCCTTCGGCTTCCACGGAAGCTGGCTGGAGCAACGGGACAATCAGTGACCCAACCGCTCCCCCCTCGGAATCCCGTCTGGGATACCGTCGCGGTTCCTCATCGCCTCAACCTGGGGCTGCGGGCCCTGGGCCCGGACGAACCGTGGCTCGAACTCGACGAAGACCTCGCGTGCGATCTGCGGATCAAGTGTGATCTGCTGCGCGATCAACGCGATCAGGTATTCGTCGAACTTCCCGAATCCAATGCCGCCCAAACAGAAGTGCTTTCAGTCGTGACGCAGTCGCTGCTCGAGCATCATCCAGACCTCTATACGAGATCTGGAGATACATTTCACGTTCATGCGACCGGCGAAGAATTCGATCTCGCGCATCCCGCGCGGCCAGCCCTCGAGATCGCATCCCGTTGCGTTCAGGAAGACCTGATCATCATGCAACAAAAAAAAGAAGGCTGGTGCCTGACCGCCGCCGCGGTTTGCTTTCCAACCCGATGGGATCTCCCCAGCAAACTCGGGCGCCCAATGGACGCGATCCACGACGTAGTTCCGGGTTATAAGGAGAAGCTCGATTCGCCGTCGACGCGGTTCTTTGACGGTATGAAGAAGCAATCCGCTGTCTTTCGGCGAGGGAACTGGTCGCTACTGGATGACCCGGCGCTGTTCCAACCCAGCGGCAGACTCAAACGCGAGCCCAGCGCAGATCTGACTGCGGACAACGCGGGAGAAAAGGTGTGGTTGCGGGTCGAGCATCAAACCCTGCAGCGGCTTCCCGCGACGGGGGCGATCCTGTTCAGCATTCGCGTTCACCGCACCCGACTCGACGCGGTGGCCCAAAACCCCGATGTGGCCGACTCACTCATTCGAGCGATCGAGACCATGAACCCCGCCATGCAGCACTACAAAGCACTTGAATCCGTCCGCGGGGCTACGGTCGAGTATCTGACAGCCGCTGCTTCTCGATCGACAATCTGAACGAACAACGGTTTCGCGAGCAAGCTGGAACCCTGATCTGCCGGGGCGAATCCACCCAAGAATTCAGCTCTGCAAGGCCGAGCAATGAATTCGGGAACCATTTGCCCAATTTGAGCATCATTGAACCTGGCGACTGGCCGATGGGAGATGACTCGGTAAGCTTTTGCAAATGGCGGGATCAATGAAACAGCGCATCTGGCTCATAGCAACCGTGGCAGCCCTGTTCGGGCTTCAAGTCCCGATTTGCGCCCTGGCATGTCTACAGAGCCCCGCAGCCGATGCGGCATCCGTCGACCAGGCGCTGCCCCCCTGTCACGAACACAGCTCCGATTCGGTGCCATCAGAAGTGCCCAATTCGGAGGCAAGTTGTTGCGAGTTCGCGTACGACGCGATCATTATTGACGCGGGTACTTCACTCAACATTGTGTCCCTCGATGTAACTCCCCTCGCTGCGCATTGGCTGACCGCCACGCGAGCGAGCTTTGTGCGCGCAGTCACCGCGTCGGCGAACCTTCCACCGCCCGACATTCTTCTGCTCAACGCAATCCTCATCATCTGATCTTCCGAAACTTCCAAGCCCCACGGCGATGCGGCTAGTTGCGCGCATGGGACTGTTCTTCAGTCCAAACGCTCGCTGCCCAGTTCGCCGGGGATGTCTGCGTTGCGCTTTTGCCGCGCGCGGGGAATTTGTGTTTCAGGGAGATCGGTTGTGACAGACATAGCGATTCGTACGATGGCCATGGGGGCAGCGTTGAGCCTGCTGCTTTTCGCTCCAGCGTCAGCATCAGCCCACAAGGCGCACGAGGATGCGGCAAAAGAAGCTGCCAAGTCTGCTTCGCTGCATGAGACGCATGCGCCAGTGGCCCCTGCTCCCAGAGAGATCGCTGAGAACCCGGCAACAAAGCAGCATGACCATTCCAATCACGCTTTGACTGTGGGGAATGAAGTTGAAGAGAATGATGTCGAGCCAACAGAAGCTGGCGCACGCGAGAGCAACGTACCCAAGCTGCTCGCCTGGTTGGGTAAGTTTCATCCACCGCTCACGCACTTCCCGATCGCTCTTTTGGCTGCAGCTGCACTCGCAGAACTGCTCTTCATGCGAACCGGAAAAGTGCAATATGACCACGCCGCGCGTTTCTCGGTCTGGCTTGGCGCTGGCGCCGCGTTGGCCACCGCGCCGCTCGGTTGGTTCTTTGCCGGTTTCCAGTTCGTCGACGACGAGTGGGTCATGACCGCCCATCGCTGGTTCGGAACCGCGACCGCGCTGTGGGCCGGCGTCCTGCTTTTCGTTTCGACGCAATTGACCCGGTCCGACGAATTGCGTGGTCGCTTTCGCTCGGTGCTCTTCGCCGGCGCGGCCCTCGTCACCATCACCGGGTTCCTCGGCGGATCGCTTCTATACGGAATTGACCATTATGCCTGGTAGACACGCGTCGTCCGTCGCTTCCATTCTCAGCTTGGGCCTGCTCGTAGCAGCTGCCCTCGGGTGCGTGAGTGTTCCACCGCGCGGCGGCTTTTCAGAGATCGAACAGGACGTCGCCGAGCGCACTGGCTACGAGTTGAGTTGGCAACAAGATGCCGCAGAGGACGCGGCGATTCGCGCGCGGGTGGCCGAATTATTGAAAGATGTTCTGCTGCCCGACACCGCCGTGCAGATTGCGCTGCTTCAGAATCCCGACCTGCAGGCCAGTTACGAATCGCTCGGCGTCGCACAAGCCGATCTCATTGCTGCCGGGCTTTTGCAGAACCCGGTGCTCGTCGCAGCACCTCGCTTTGGCATCGGCTCGCTCTCGGGGACGAACCTCGAGTTCGACATCGCCCAGAACCTGCTTCAACTTCTGACGCTGCGCTCCAAAAAAGAAATCGCGAGCATGCAATTTCACGAGGCGCGGCTTCGCGTCTCACATCGGGTGCTCGATGTCGCCTCCGAGGTGCGAGAAGCCTACTACGAGTACGTCGCGGCGCGGCATCTCCTCTCGGTGCTCCGCACCACCCAGCGAGCCGCCGCTGCCTCCAGTGAATACGCCGCTCGGCTCCACGCGGCTGGCAATATCAGTGACCTCGAACTTGCTCGGGAACGCGCACTCTATGAAGAAACCCGAGTGGCCCGGGACATTGCAGAGGCAAACAGCGCGGCACCTCGTGAGCGATTGATTCGCCTGCTCGGGCTCAGCGACAACACATCGCTCGAGACTCCGGAGACGCTCCCCGGAGTACCTCGCGAGACGCTCGTAGTCGAAGGACTCGAAGCTCATGCGATCGGCAATCGGTTCGACCTGCGAGCGCTCGAGTTGGAGATTGACGCCTTCGAGCGGGCGCTTTCCGCGGCGCGCTTGTATCGCTGGATTCCCTTCGTTGAAGTGGGCGTCAGTGCGGAGAGGGAGACTGAAGGCGGCTGGGTCGTGGGGCCGGTACTTGCACTCGAGATCCCGATCTTCGACCAGGGGCAAGTGCAGGTGGCTCGCTTCGAATCCATGCTGCGCGAGCGCAAGCGGGCACACGAAGCGCTTTTGCTCGATATTCGACACGACGTTCGCGTTCAGCGCGAAGCGCTGCGGGCAGCCAGAGCCTTGAGCGAAAGCTACCTCGACACGGTCATTCCCCTGCGAGAGCGAATCGTTCAACTGACCCAGCAAGAATTCAACTTCATGCTCGTCGGTGCCTTTGAACTCTTGAGCGCCAAGCGAGACGAAATCGCTGCGTACCGAGATTATGTCGAAGCACTGAAGGACTACTGGACATCACGCGCAATGTTGACAAGCGCGCTCGGCGGGCCGTTGCCTGTCACAACAACGGACGAAATTGACTCGGAGCCGGCGACTCCACAGGAAATGCAAGCGCCGATGCACGAACACATGGGGCATGCGATGCCAGACTCGAAACCCAATCCCCCCGCGCCGCATCAACACCACAACCATTGACGTACCTCGAACGACTGAAAGACGGAGTAGAACATGGCAAGTAGACGCGAATTTCTATCTTCACTGCTTCTCGCGGGAAGCGCTGGCTTGTTGTCGTCGCGGCGCGCTGCGGCTGTCGACACACCGAGCTTGCCAGGGGTTTCTGCGCAACCCAAAGGCTACAAGCCGGTGATCGTGCCCAATGGCAAGACACTGCCCTGGAAGATGAATGGGGGTGTCAAAGAGTTCCGCCTGACCGCCGAGCCGATCGATCACGAGTTTGCTCCGGGCATGACGGTCAAGGCCTGGGGCTATAACGGCATGACACCGGGCCCCGTGATCGAGGCTGTCGAAGGAGATCGGGTTCGGATCTTCGTCACCAATAAACTCCCTGAGCACACCACCATTCACTGGCACGGACTCTTCCTGCCCAACGGGATGGACGGAGTCGGGGGACTCAACCAACCCCATATCGCCCCGGGCGAAACCTTCGTCTACGAATACACGCTCCGCCAACACGGAACGTTCATGTACCACCCCCATGCGGACGAGATGGTGCAGATGGCGGTGGGCATGATGGGGATGTTCATCATTCACCCAAAGACGCCAGCGAGGGTAGACCGCGACTTTGCCTTCATGACCCACGAATGGGCGGTGCACCCCGGCACTTACCGCCCCGATCCTTCGGTCATGCTCGACTTCAACATCTTCACCTTCAACAGCAAGGTGTTTCCAGCAACCCACCCGCTCGTGATCAAGACCGGAGATCGTGTCCGCATCCGGATCGGGAACCTGAGCATGGATCAGCACCCAATTCACATACACGGCTACGCGTTCAAGATAACCGGTACAGACGGCGGCTCAATTCCCGAAGCCGGCCAGTGGCCGCAAACCACCGTGGCCGTGCCGGTTGGAACCACCCGAGATGTCGAGTTCGTCGCCGACGTGCCGGGAGACTGGGCGTTTCACTGCCACAAATCGCATCACACCATGAACGCGATGGGTCACGAGATCCCGAACAACCTCGGGGTCGATCAGCGCGGCCTCGAGAGCAAAATTCAGCAACTCCTGCCCGGTTACATGGCGATGGGCGAGAAAGGCATGGCGGAGCACCAGGATCACTCGATGCACATGCCGGGGCCCCGCAACACGCTCCCCATGATGATGGGTCGTGGTCCATTCGGAAACATCGAAATGGGCGGGATGTTCACCACCGTCAAGGTACGAGATGACATCTCGAGTTACGAAGACCCGGGCTGGTATGACCACCCGAAGAACACGGTCGCGTACCGCATCAAGAAATAGAACTAAACAGAGGAAACCAATGAAGCAAATCATTTTTATCGCAGCACTACTACTCACGACGAAGATGGCGTTCGCCGACGCAAGCCCCGTCGTCCTCGAGCGGGACCAGACCATCATCCAGGTCAACGGGGTGGTTTGTTCCTTCTGTGCATATGGCGCAGAGAAGGCGTTGTCCAAGCTCGACGGTCTGAACAAGACCGAGTTTGGCAATGGTGTGCTGGTTGACGTCGAGACGCACCGGATCACCATTGCCCTGCAACCGGGTGAGAAGATTCCGTTTCACGAGATTTATCGGCGAATCAAAAAGGCGGGCTACGACCCGATCACCATCCATGTGCGACCCGAAGGGAAACTGGAAAAAGCGGGCGATGCGCTTTTCTTGCGAGATGCCAATAGCGGTCAGGTCTTTGCGATCAGCGATACCGACCTGTCGGGAATCACCGACCAGGCCAACGTCGTGGTACAAGCCCATTTCGAAGCGAGCCAGATTCTGGAGTTGGACGAGACCGAACCGGTGAAGGTGACGATTGACCGAGTGATCTCCAAGTCGAACCCCGTGCGCACAGAGGGTACGAATGGATAGTCGCTGGTTGAAAACTTTTACCCTCGCGCTGCTGATCGCAGCGGGCGGGGCAACGACGGGCCAGGCGCACCAGCCCGTGATGGACATGGCCCCTCGCTGGCAGGGGGGATGGGGTATCCAGCTTCGCAACGAGCACCGTTTTTCAAACTCGCTTTTGCGCGGGGACAAAAAAGTCGCCAATACCCAAGGTCGCAAGCGGACCGTGAATACCACCTGGCTCGAAGGGGTCTACACCTTCAAACGAGAACTGAGGCTGACCGCGAAGCTTCCATGGGTCGATCAGCGACGCGTTTCCAGCTCGGGCGGTGCTCCCACGACCCAGACCGGGAGTGGGATCGGAGATTCGATACTCGGTCTTCAGCTCAAGCACTACTTCAACCGCGCAGAGAGCACCGGGAACATCGGGGTGACCCCGAGCATTCGTGTGCCCACGGGATCGACGAATGCCGGCTATCCGGTGGGCGACGGCAGCTGGGATGTTGGGGTCAGCACTTCGTTCAGCAGGGAGACGAGCCAGCTCTACCAATTCTACGACCTCTTCTACTGGCACAATGCAAAGGGAGATCGGGGCATGAACCGCGGCGATGAAGTTGGCCTGGACGTGAACATTGGCATCCATCCCTACCACGACAACTATCGCAACCTGGGAATTTTCTTGATGGGAGATTTGTCTGTGCGGCACGAAGGCAGCGGTCGCGACACGGGAGGTACGACCGGGGGAAGCCGCATTTCCCTCGGTCCGGTTCTAGTGGGCTACTGGAACAACCTGATGATACGCGCGGACGTGAAGATCCCGGTCTATCAATACGCCCGGGGTACGCAAGTAAGCTACGGAACCGAAGTCAATGTGGGACTGGGAGTGGCGTTCTGATGGAAAGCGAATTGAGGAAGAATGAGCTGGAAGAAGAGCTGGAAGAGACCGCCCAGGGCGCCGGGGCAAGTGTGTTTTCTGCCGTCGGCATGACGCTGCTCGGTACCACCTGCTGCGCGCTCCCTATCACCCTGGTGGCCTTGGGTGCGGGTGGCGCTGTGGCTTCCATGGCATCGGCGCTCCCATGGTTGGTGGCGCTCTCGGAGTACAAGCTGGCGACCTTCGGCTTCACCGCCGCAGCGCTCGGATACTCGTGGTGGCAGGTGCGACGTCTCCGCAACGCCAGCTCGTGCAGCATCCTGGACGCCAAGCGGCTGCGCGTTCAAAATTGGATACTCCGCGGGGCAACCGCCATTTTCGCATTCTCGCTGTTCGCGGCGTACGGGCTCCTGCCCCTCGTGATGTGGATGGACAACGCCGGATAGCGAGTGCGTGGATCTCCCGCACTGCGGCTTCGGTAGATTGCTTTCGTTCTTTGCTCATCTTGAGACTTTCCTTGAGGTGTAACACCCCGAGGAAGTGACTCTTAGATTAGACCGTTCAAATCTCCGAATCTTGCTGACGAGCTACACGGCAAACCGCCCATGCCCGTCGCGCCCAGGCGGGGATCTCTCACTGGATGAGGGGAGCGGAAACGTCCTTCTCGAACGTTGTGACTTCGCTTACAACGAGAAGCTCAATCGTTCAGTACGCAGCGGACGCCGTCCGGATGACCAATCAGGGTCGCACAGCGATTGCAATGATTGCAGTGATTGACGTAGTAGGGGTTGGCCTTGGCGTGGTTCACAAATGCGGGGTCTTTCCAGAGCGAGCGGCCCATCTGAATGAATTCAAATTCTTGCATGGCGATCTCGATGCTCTCGAGGGTGCTCACGCCGCCGACGTAGACGACCTTTGCGCGCTTGATCCGATCGCGAACGCGCTTTGCGCCCTCCAGGAAGTAGAGTTCTCTGTACGGATATTCCTTGAACAGTTTCGAACCCACCAACTTGAGGCCCAATCGCATGAACGGGTTCGTCTCTTGCTCGAGCAGACCATCTTTTAAACTGTCCCCGCGAAACAAGAGCATGGGATTCATGCTGCTCGTACCCCCGCTCGGGATCAGGGCGTCAATCCCCGCTTCGTCGAGAAGTGCAGCGACTTCGATGGCCTCATCTTCCTTCAAACCACCCTTCACACCGTCGGTCAGACCCATTTTTCCGAGGATCGGAAACGCGTCTCCCACGGCTTCGCGCACGGTCTCGAGCACGCGCAGGGGCAGGCGCATCCGATTGATCAGACTGCCGCCGTATTCGTCGCTGCGTTTGTTCGTCTTGGGGCTGATGAACTGACTCAGGCCATAACCGTGACCAAAGTGAATTTCCACCGCGTCAAAGCCCACGGATTTCATGAACAGCGCCGCTTCGCGAAACAGACCGACAAGCCGGTCGATGTCACTGTGACGCATCGCTCCGGCGAACGGGATGCCGAAGGGAAGGCCACCCATATTCAGCATGGGAGAAGGACCCAGAGGACGCTTGCCCTGAAAGTCCGCGTTTTGCGAAAAATTGCCGCAATGACCCATTTGGCCCGACAGCAGCGAACCCGCTTCGTGTACTTCCCGCGCCAGACGTTCGAGCTGCGGTCGGATGCCTTCGTGCATGTACATCATTTCGCGCTTGACCCGGCCATCGGGTTCCACGGCGCAGTAGGCAAGGGTCGTCATCGCCACCCCACCCTCCGCCACACCGCGATGATGAGCGAACAGGCGCTCGCTCGGAACACCACCCGGGCACATCCCCTCGAACGTCGCCGCCTTGATGACACGATTCGAGAGTTGCAAACCCGCAAGAGTTCCCGGGGAAAAACACTTGTCTAGGGAGACAGACATTAATTCGACCTTTCTTTCCCTACTTCCCGAATTAGTAGTGAAACCCGACGCGCATGTAAATGAGCGTCTCTTCGTTGCTGTTGGCCAGCGAGAGGCTGATTGTGTTCGTCCGTACGAGCGGTGAGAACCAGACCCCAGCACCACCGCTCGTGTGCCATTTATCGGAAGACTCGCCATCGAGGAAGACCCGCCCGACATCGAAGTAACCGTGGACCCCAACGTCTCCGGGAACGATCAGCTTCACCCGGCCGAGAACGACCCGCAAATCGGTATTCATATAGAGCGAGGAGTTGCCGGCGAATCGCCGCGATCGATAACCGCGATTGGTCGCGGTGCCGCTGAAGAAACGGCCTCCGCCGATATAGGCGTAATCGAAATACGGAAGTCGCCCCCACGTTTCCTGGCCGCCCAAGCGAACACCGAGAGTGGCCTTCGCCTCTTTACCCACACTCAGGTATCCCGAGATCGACCCGTGGATCGTCCCATAGCTTTTTTCCACGTCCCAGACCGGCGGGCTGAAGCTCCCGCCCACATCCACGAAGAAACCCGATGTGGGATAGCCCGCCGCCGGGTTGTCCCGAAAGGGCATCTCCAACTTTTCATGCTCGGTCGCGATCGATTTGCGCGTGTCGTACTGCAGATTGGCCCTGACCCCTACCAGACCGAAGTGACCGTCTCCGTAGGGCGCGAGTTCGTCGATCTTACGATCTCCACTCGAGGTGTTCGAATACTGCAGGACCGGACCCGTTGAGAGTTTGAGCTTGTCATCGAACATCGGAACGTTAATGCTCGGGAACACGCGGAGTTGCTCGTTGCGAACGCGAAAGGACTTGTCTTCGCCCTTGTCGCTGGTCTTGTTCCCGAAGCCGTAGAAGCGCACCACTTCGATTCCCGAGTATTGTAGGTCGAGCTCCGCCAGTAGCTGCGAATTTTCGGGGCGAAACCTTCCGCGGTAACGAACCCGGGCCTTCGCGGCCTCGGTCGCATAGCCCGCGCTCAAGCTGTGCTTGCTGCTCCAAGGGTGCTTTCGGAAGCCATAGCGGGTGTGGGCCGCTGCCATGCCGAGGAAGAAGCCGACGTCTTTTTCGTAGCCCAACTGGGGCAGCGGAATCGTGTCGGTCCCCCAGTCGCGGGGGGGCACGTTCTCCACGTCCACGAATCCGGAATCGGACGGTGGCAATACATAGTCGTCGCGGATGACCTTTGTACCACCTCCGGCTGCAACCTCGATGTTGCCATCGGCATGGCCATCCAAACGGCCATCGGAGGCATAGACTCGCGTCCTACCCCCCTCGCTGTCGTCGACTCGCTTTTTGCCGTCCCCTGCAATCACCCGGAAGCGGATCGAACCCGTGCCCCCGGTAATTCGAACGGTATCGTCGCCGCCGCGTAGATAGAGACGCACATCGTTCGTCTCGGCCGGTATGAACTCCCGCCGAAAGTGAACCCGTCCGAGGGCGCCGCCTTCCGTTTGCTCGCGAATTTCTACCAGCATGCGTCCATCTTTACGTCGCTGCACGCTCACATGATCAGCCGCGTCCGATGTCTGGATGTCGACCTTTCCGGCCAGATGTTCGTAGAAACGTCTCGCGACCTCGGGGAGGTTGTCGCGACGGCCCACGATATCGCTGCGCAGTCGAGCTCCATCGATGGCGGCATATTCGGGCGGCAGATTTGCGATCGCCCGATCGATCGTCTCGTCGGTGATGCGCGCCCCGATGTCGGCAATGATCGGCTCCCAGTCCTGCCAGGACAACCGCGGCAACAACCAGCGATCCTGCTCCCAACCGTGCAGGGTCAACCCCTTGATGAACGGATACTCCGCCGTATAGCGCTGAAGGATCGGAATGTAGATTTTTGCGAGCCTCGGGCCCACACCGTCGTAGCGCACGAAGGCCATGTCCCGATCTTCCGGGATCGGCTGCCAGCGCGGGTTTCCGGGAAGTTTTGCCCAGCGCCACTGCTTGCGATGTCGATCGAAGTCTCCGAGAAAAATGTCCAGCAGTCGTGCCCGCAAGAACGCCTCTACGTCCACTTCGTCTTTGTTGTCCCGCGAAAGTCGGGTGTAGAGTTCGTCGTGATCGATGATCTCGGTGGCGCCGTGGAAACCCTCGCGGCCTCCGGATCCGGGCATGGGATACTCGAAGAACGTCCCCACCATGCCCGCAAACTCTTTGCGAAACTTTCCGAGCCTCGGATCGTCGGGCATCACCACCATGCGCTCGCGAATGGTGAGAACGCCGGCCGCTTCCGTCAACACACCGGCCACCGGCGGGCCCGCCGGATGTTGCGCTGCCATCTGGTCCTGCACGATGGTCTGGATGACAGTGTCGTGGAGCAGTGAGTCAAGCACCGCAGAAGGATCCTTGTCCGTCCCGCGGAAACTGTAGATCCGACCATCGGCACCCTTGAAACCCAGTACGGATGTCTGCAAACCGCCGAAACGACGGGTGGGAACCAGACCCCCGCCCTCTTTCGCCAGATCGAGGAGCGGCAACGGAACTTCGACTTCCCAAAGATCGCGATAGCCCCCGCCCATGGCAAAGCGGTAGACACGGCCCGCTTCGTAGCGTTCGCTCGCCGCAACGCTCACGCGTTCCGCAGGGTCAATGTCCGCTGCTGCGTTCGCAACGAGGGATACAAACGCAACGATGCAAACGGAAACAGCGCCTCGAGCGACGCGCAGAGGAAACATCCGATGTCCTTTATATTCGGGAGTCCATTGTGCTGAATCAGCCGACCTTAATCTTCTGGATTTGACGCCTTTTCTTCTCGAGTTCGTTGAAGCCTCTGCCCGCTCTGAGTGCAAAGAAGGCCCAGAGCCCGACAACCGGAAGTACTAACAAGGTAAGCGCCCGTATCCCTGGCACCCCGTGCACCAGGTTCGCCACCACGAGATTCAAGCCCACACCGCACGCCTTTGCGAAGCGCTGAACGAACATATCGATGAAAGCCTTCGCCTGGTACTTTTCTTCGACTGTAGTCGGTACATAGAGAGCTTCCTTCGACGACTGGTTGATCGAGTAGCTGAAACCGTTGTCGGCGACACTGAGCAGACCTCCCATCACAAGCGTCGGAACTAAAAGGAAACCCAGTGACGCGAGTGCAATCGTGCACGGCAGGACCATCAGTGCCGTGGCGAGCCCGAAGCGACGCATGACGAAGCTCGTCAAGAAAAGTTGCACGAACATCGAAAGCCAGTTGGTCGCGGCATAGACCGTGGCGAAATTCTGATTGCGCGCGGCATCGTCCGCAGAGAACGAAATGATCGCCCTGGTGAACTGGAAGTCGACCACCGTGGACACCACTTCGTAGAAAGCCACCATCGCGACGATCGAGAGCAGGTAACTCGAACCGAAGACGAGTCGCGCTCCCGCGAGAGCCGCATTGCCCGCAGATGCAGAGGCCGAGACGTCTGAGGCAGGCGCTGCTTTAGCCTTGCTCGGGGCGTTGCTTGCCGATCCGTCGTCGGGTATTGAATTGGCCGCCGCCCGGGCGACCAGCAGGATCGCGCCACCAATCGCCGCTGTGACGACGAGCCAGCCTGCGAGCGAAAGCGAACTAATCCACAGTGCGACCACGCTCGAGCCGAATGCCCCACCGGCAACGCCACCAAATCCGATCACCCCGTAGAGACGTTTGGCTGCCCCCGAAGAAACGCTGTCGTTCAGAAAAGAGAAA
This sequence comes from Myxococcales bacterium, assembly GCA_022563535.1. Taxonomy (NCBI): domain Bacteria; kingdom Pseudomonadati; phylum Myxococcota; class Myxococcia; order Myxococcales; species Myxococcales bacterium. Next base: position 49,481 of record JADFNE010000001.1, on the reverse strand, counting down.
AACGTCGCGACCATCAGCGTGCTGAACAGATCGCCGAATAGATAGAAGCTCCAGACCCCAGGACCGGTGAGCGTTCTCAGACCCATCGCGAAGATCCCGTACGCGACGATGAAGAAGATCGCGAACACGTAGGTGAGCCGCTCGCGTCGCAAGCGGCGAGACAAAATCGAAAAGACGGCCGCCGCCACGGCCGCGACGAACATGTTCAGCACCTTTGCCAGCTGCTCCGCTTCTGAAGCCACAAAGTGAGAACCGAAGAGGTCGAAACCCGGCTCGGCGTAGTAGCCGATGAAGAGCATCTTCTTTAGCGGCTTCAAGATCCAGAAGGAAGTAATCACCAGAAAGAAGAAGCTGGACATCAACGCAGCGATGCGCCGTTCATCCGGTCGCACATCGAACAGAGACCGCAAAACCCCGGACTTTGCCAATTGATTTGTCCCAGAAAATAATTGCCGCAGCGATTTACGTGAAACTTGATTCCGCCACACCATTTGCGCGTATCGCGCATCCGGTGAGGCAAAGAGCCTAGCGAATGATCCTCAGAATGGACCCGTCACACAACTGAGTTTAAATGCGTTTCACGAAACAGGACTTTGGTGGATCCGTACGCTGAGTTCGAGATACCTCTGCGCCAGCTCGGCCAACAAATCGAGCGCGTGCTCGAAATGGTCCTCGAGCACGTCGATGTAGTGCGACTTGTCTATGCGTAAAAGTTGGACTGGCGAGTCGGTAATCGCGCCAAAACTGTGCGGTTCATTCCGGCAGCAGTCTGCCAGGGAGACCACTTCGCCGGGCCCTGCAAATGCGACCCGTTTGCCCAGCTGATCTTCGATCCGCACGGTTCCTTCGAAGATCACGAAAAGTGACTTGGGGAGCTGTCCCGGTCGAAACAGCCACTCATCTTGCTCTACGTAGTGTTCGGGAGTTCCGCGCAGCAGTTCGGTCAGCATGGTCAGGCTGGCCTTGCTGAATAGCGACGCTCTCCGTGTGCGTGTCAGCCGCTGCACCAGGTCGAGAGTCTCATCGGACGCGGGAACCCGACAAGCGACGCACTCATCGGCGCCGGGAGCAATGCTGAGCGTCTCTTCCGCATTCCCGATCATCTTGGCGAGTATCTGTCCAAATTCAAAGACGATTGGAAAGCAGTCCTCCATGATTTGCATGAAGACTTCGACTTCGATTTGAAGAGAAACGACATCCGTAAGCGCAACCGCGCCACTCGGCTGGTCACTTCTGGCAAATACGTGGGCCAACCCTACCCCGCCCGGAGCCGAGACATCGAACAGCGTCTCCCCGTCCAGGGTCGTGCGCACCGTCCCTTCAACCAGAAAGTGGAAAAATCGTCGCGGCTTAGACTCTTCGAATATGACGTCCCCCTTGCGAAAGCTTCGCTCCACGGTGTGGTTCGCGATGATCACGAGGGCCGCGGGTTCGAGCCGCGCAAAATGTGGCTGGGTGCGGAGAAACAACACTCGATCGAGGGGAGAAACCAGGGGCAAGTCAGACATCAGCAGCCACCGCGGCGCCCAGTGGGAAGGCCGGCCCGTCCGGAAGTCGCTCGATCAGCGCCAACGCTTGCTCGCGAACGGACATGCGAGAACCTTCCACCTGAGGTTCGAAGACAATTTGCCCGAAATCAATATCCAACCCCATCTCATCAGCGTGATACATCGCCAGCCCATGGAGTGTGCGGCTGTCGTCGCGCCCTATCTGGGAGAGGAGTTCGGAATACTCGAGCGGGGCTTCGGACAATCGGTTGCCGGTTCGCCTCAGACGTTCGCGCTTGGGCCCCGATTCGACCAAGGCCACGACCACGCGACGTTGCTCCGCCCCGAGCACGTTCTCGAGAAGCTCCAGGCTGCTCGCGCGATCCCGGCGGCTCATGCTCTGCAGTCCCGACCAGATGTGGATAAAATTCTCTTCCGGCTGAATCAGATAAAGCATCCTGAAGATCCGCTGCATCGCCAGTCGCTCTTTGTCTTCGAGCAACTGAAGCAACAGGTAACTGCCACAGGTCTGGCGCGCTTCGTCCCGGGCTCTTCCGTCTTCGAGCCAGATTTGCCAGTGGAGCATCTGAATGACCCGCCTGATTGTGCGCGCAACAGAGGTGTGGAGGGGGCTCTTGTCGACCTGGTCTGTCATCGAGCCCTGGAGCAATGGCACGAGGCCGCGTAAAATTTTGTAGCGAACCATTCCCGAATGCCGATCTTTCGGTTCGCCATCGGGGCCGTGTTCGGCAACCAGTTCTCCGAGCAATATTTCTGCAGCGCGAACGTTTTGGAATCTGGAGATTGATCGGGGAATGTGTCGGAGCAATGCTGGCGAAGAATCTTCGCTTGTGAGTGCTCGCCACAGCTCTTCGAGGGCAGCATCACCTCGGTCGCCCAGTGCTTCACGTACATCTTCTCGGATATCGCGATCGTCGAGGAGTTGAACGAGCAATGGTGTATAGCTCTCGTCTCCACTTGCGCTAATGGCCCGCAGCGCTTCTCGGCGAACTGCTCGATCGGGGTCCCGCGCCAGCAGATGAACGGGTTCGCGGAACTCAGGGATGTGACGCAGCTTGATCGCGTTGGCGAGGGCCAGCCGGGCCGCTGGATCGGGATACTGGATTGATGCTTCAATGAGCTCACGTACAACCTCGGGCTCGATCCAGTCGTTCACCAACAAACCGATTGCGGCGCTGGTTCGGACGCACAGGCATTCGTTGTCCATGAGTGCTTCGAGCTTTTCACGGTCGGGCTCCGCGGCCCACATGGCGCGCACCATCGCTGCGCGAATCTCGGCGTCTTCACTCGCCAGCAATCGGTCGGCGAGCATGATGAAGTCTCGCCGACCCGAACTCGCGAACAGATCGAGGGCCCGGGCCACGACCTCCGACGACGGGTGGTAGAGAATCAGGCTCGGAATCAACTCCACCCTGCCCTTGGCTTCGAGCAGGTCGAGGGCAGCCAGGACGTGTCGATCGTCGGAATGATTGAGTGCGCGAATCAGGGTTTCGAGCGAAGCCAGATCGAGTTCGGGGACGTCGATCCGGGTCTCGATCGTCCCTTCCCGCAGAGCCTCACGAAACACATCGAGGTATGCCCCGCGCAGTTCCAGCGCGAGCGCGATCCACGCAACCCCGAGCAACAGCACCATACCGGCAATCAGCGAGGTGGGCGGACCGATCGCGAGCGCGAGCAAGATCAGCCCAGACGAGATGGCACTCGCACCCCGCAGTCCCATGATGTCGATGGTTCCCTTGATTCTTCGGCGCAACTCCGCCGGCATGGGGAGATAGAGCAGTTCGCTCGCAGTCTTCTGAACCGAGTAGCGCAGGGTTCCGTCCGCAAACTTGAGAAACAAGACTGGGAGCAGCGCACCGCCCAGCAAGATCCCCACTGCCGCCAGACAAACGAGCCCGGGCAAGATCGCCATGGCTCGATGAACGCTCACGCGACGAATGATTCGGGTAACACCAAACATCAACACCAGCAGCGAGCCCAGGTTGAGCACGAGGTAGATCCTCGCAAACCAGGCCGCAAGCTTGTCCGCGGACACAGCCTCGGTGAGGACGCTCTTGAACAGGTAGTCGCCCAAGGTGAGCGTGATCGCCGACAGAACCACGAGCAGTGCAACTCGACGCGCATACGGGTGACCGACGATGTCAGTCAGACTCGAGAGCAAGCCGGTACCACCCTGCTCGATCTCGGGGCCGGGGGATGCCACGATTTCATCCGCCAGATCCTCCATCGGTCGGCGGAGCGACGCCAAGGGACCAAGCGCACTCGATGCGAACAGGAGCGCGCTCGCCGGAAGCAGAAACTCGGCCGGGAGGCGCGATGTAAACGCCGCGGCGAGACCGAAACCCGCAATCGCCCCCGCAGCTCCCCCCGTACCAATCGAGGCGTAAATCCGCTTGCCCTGAGTGATCGTAAACAGCTCCCCGAGCACCAACCAGAACGTTACGACCAGAATGCTGCCGATCAATCCCGACCAGACATAGAGCGCGTAGTAGAGCCACGCGTCAGCGCTTGGCAGCAAAAACCAGAACCCGAGAGTAATGACCGCGGCCGTTCCCTGAAGGACAATCAACTGCTGACGGTGATCTGCGACTTGCTGCGATCTCATTTGCAATCGCGCGACGAACACCGCGGACACGGCAATCAACAGGTAGACCCAGGGCAACCGCTCGACGGAAACATTCGTGAGAAACAGGGCGTCTCGGGCGGTCTCGAGCAGCGCATGGCCACCCATCAGGCCGAACAGCGTCATGAACGCAGCCTGTTTCAGGCGGCTCTCTTCTCGCTGACTAGCGTGGTATTGATCGTCCATCCGAGATCGATGCCCTTTTCACCATCGCGTCGAGCTTACTCGAGATTCGCGATCTTGCTCATTTCCCAGCGGTAACGCTGCGCTCGCGCCGAGAGCTGCGACCCCATGTGTCGCACGTAGGTCAGGTAGGTGTAGCTATTGAAGGATACCGCTCGACCACCCGCGGACGATTCGACCAAACCGATTGCCAGCTATCTGTCGGGAGAGCTAGTATTCGCCCCGACCCCAGTGCCCTCAGTTCCCACCGGAGAAACACCATGTCCGCAGCCCCCAAATCCGGCTCCTCGAGTGTCTTCGATCGCATCAAGGCGATCGATGTCGATACGCATATCACCGAGCCCTCCGACGTCTGGACTTCTCGCGTCTCGAAGAAGTGGGGTGATGTCGTGCCCCACGTCGAGCGTCATCACGGCCGGGACATCTGGCTGATTGGCGACGAGATGGTCGGCGGCCCCGGCTTTACGACCATGGCGGGCTTCGACGGCTCGTACCCCGAATGTCCTGCGGGCTATGACGACATCCCGAAGGCTTCCTTTGACGCCAAGGCGCGCCTCGAGTACATGGACGAAGAGGGTATCTGGGCCGCCGTCCTATATCCCAACGTTGGCGGCTTTGGCTCGGGGGGCTTCCTGAAACTCAAGGATCCCCAACTGATGCTTGAATGCGTCAGGGCCTACAACGATTTCCTGGTCGAATGGTGCAGCGAAGATCCCAATCGCCTCGTGCCCGTGGCCGCAATGCCATTCTGGGACGTCGCGGAATGCGTCAAAGAAGTGGAACGCGCCGCTTCGATCGGACACAAATCAATTCTCGCGTCCTCGGATCCGGCGGCCTTCGGCGAACCGCGGCTGGCCCACAAACATTGGGACCCCTTCTGGGCCGCGGTAAACGACACCGGCCTTCCGATTAGCTTCCACATCGGAGCCGGTGACATCTCCGACATCATCAACGATACCTGTGACATGGGTACAAGGGCCAATTTTTCACGGACCTCGTCCACCATTTTCATGCAGAACATGAATTGCATCGCCGACGTGATCTTTGGAGGCGTCTGCCATCGCTATCCGAAGCTGAACATGGTCTCCGTCGAGAGTGGCGTCGGCTGGCTGCCGTCGTTTTTGGAAATGGCGGACTGGCAGTTTACCAATGGCCAGGTTCGCAAGGAGCATCCGGAATACGACCTGCTCCCGAGTGAATATTTCAAGCGCCAGATTTACGCCTGCTTCTGGTTCGAGGACAAGGTCCTGGGCCCGGCGATCGAAACCATGGCCGACAACCTCTGCTGGGAAACCGACTACCCCCATCCGACCTGCCAGTATCCGGGGCCGGCCAACACCAGGTCCGAACATCCCCGCGACTACGTGGATCGAGTGATGGGGCACCTGCCAGAAGAAACGCTCCAGAAGGTGTTGCACGACACTGCGGCGCGTCTATATGGGCTCGCATAGTCGCCGGATTTCGGTAATTCAGAATTGGTGCTCCGAACCCACTGTCACGGCGAAGCCACCGTGGTTCGGGGGCCAGCCGATGTCAATGCGGGTCATGGGCTCGTTCGGCGCTCGTGTGAAGCCAAGTCGCAGGCCGAACCCGGCGCTGTACTTCAGTTCCTCGAGATCGATATTCGACCCTCTGTTCCAGGCGCGCCCGGCGTCGATGAAGACAACCGCGCCAACTGCCACGGTCAGAATTTCGATCGGAGAGAAGAGTCGACTCTCGGCGTTCACCAACAGCGACTTATCACCGTTGAATCGTCGGGCAGTGAAGCCCCGCAGACCCGAATCGCCGCCGAGGGTGAATTGTTTGGATGAGTCCAGGTTCCAGGCGCGCTTGACCTCAACGTTGAGCGCAAGGGTCTGCCAAGGAAGCCATTTGTAGTAGTACTCGCCATTCACAGAGAGCTCCGTGCTCGGTTTGTCCTGGGTAGACACCCGACTGGCAAAGAATAGATACTGGCGTTTTCCCAGCGAGAACGCGTGGCGATAGATACCTTCGACCGTCCAGTACTTTTCACCTTCGGGGATCGGAAATCCTGCACGACCGAGGCGAGCTCCAATATTGAATCCGAGCTGGATGTCCTCGGTGAGCGTCATCTTGCGAATATGCTTGTCCTTGACGAAGGATTCTCCACGCCTGAAGAGGCCGAGCGAAGTCGTCAAGCTGAACGCATCGTCTGGAAGCGTAGTTCCGGTCCCTTCGATGGCCCGGAAGCGCTGATCTTTATAATTGTACTGAAGCTCCGCAGTGAGCTTGTTGAACCTGCGTCCGAATGCGCGCGAAATGAACATCTGCGCGCCGCTTTCCGATTCTCGGATGCGACTCACCTCGGAGCCCGAATCGAACAGCCGGATCGTTTCGTCCCGCCAGTTCCCATAACCTCCGTAGGCCCATCGAGTGTCGGGCGAGTAGAAGGGATGTAGTAGCGAGAGACCGGTAGAGTCCTTCAGAGGACCCGTTCTGAAGTTCGAGTTTGCAATCCAGCGCGACCCAAAGACCTGGGGATCGTTGTAGCTCGCCGCAAAGGACGTCCCCACGTCGGTCGTATGAACGCCTTCGAGCAGAACTTCCTTGCCAAACCCGCCCAAATTGATTTCGTTTACGGCCGCGCCGATCTCGCTGACTCCCCCACCCGTTTCGAAAAAGAGGCCCGGAATGATTGTCCAGGAGTCGTGGGTGTAGATCTCGATATCGACCGTCGCTTCGTCCACCGGTACCGCGACAACGCGCGCCTCGTTGATGAACTCGTACGCTCGAAGCGCGCGCTCGCTCGCGTCGAGTAGATCGAAATCGACGAGATCACCTTCGGTGAACAGCAACTCGCGACTCACGATGTGCTCACGGGTCGTAACGTGCAGCGAATTTGCAAGCTGAAAGACGGCGTAGCGCTCGACTTCGGCGCGCTCGAATACATTGCCGCGAACAATCCGGATCTCGCGAATCCATCTAACTGCAGCCGCGCCCTCTTCGGCCGAGCCCACTCCCGCAACGGCGAGAAGACTGACGATCGAGAGGCTGATCGACAGAAGCGTGACGATCTGCATGCTTCTCGGTTGACCGCAGTCTAGACCGGCAACGGCCGAATCCCCCCTGGCGTGCGCAGAAGGTTCTCCAGTTTTTCCGCCGCCAGGGGTCTGCTGAACAGGTAGCCCTGATAGATGTCGCATCGCCTGGCGCGCAGAAACTCCAGCTGCGGCTCGGTTTCGACCCCTTCCGCGGTGACGCTGAGCGACAGGTTGTGTCCCATCGCCAGCACGGCGGCGGTGATCGCGTTCGCATGTTGGTTTTCGCCGATCTGCCGTACGAAGGACTGGTCGATCTTCAGGTTGGTGATCGGAAACTCGACCAAGTCGCTGAGTGACGAACAACCCGTGCCAAAGTCGTCGAGGGCCAGACGGATACCCATTCCACGCAACCGCTTCAGTGTTGCGACGACAGCGGGTTCCGTCCCAATTACGGCGCTCTCCGTGATCTCGAGCTCGAGAAACTTTGTATCGAGGTTCGCATCCCGCAGCGCCCGCTCGACGACCTCCTCAAAACCACCCTGCTTCAGCTGATGGCTCGAGACGTTGACCGCAACCCCGATTTCGGGAAGTCCCGCGTCGTGCCAGGCTCGAATCTGGGTGCAAGCCGTTCTCAACACCCATTCGCCCAGGGTAAAGATCAGGCCGGACTCCTCCGCCACCGGAATGAATTCGACGGGGTTGATGATGCCGAGTTCCGAGGAGGTCCAGCGAACCAGAGCCTCCACGGAAACGATCTCGCCCGAGTGCGCATCGATCTGCGGCTGATAGTGGACCCTCAGTTCGTCGCGCTCGATGGCCGATCGCAGCCCCGTTTCGAGCTGCATGTTTCGAATCACTCTCTTGTTCATCGACTCGTCGAAGAACTGGCAGCTGTTGTGAGACAGCGCCTTGGCCTGGTCTAGCGCAACGCCAGCGTTGCGGAGCAGGGTCTCAGCATCCGAACCGTCGGCTGGATAGAGAGCGATCCCCAGGGTCACGGTCAGGTCGAGTCGCTGCCCGTCCACCGTGAAGGGAACTCGAAGCTCGTCCATGATGCGCTGGGACACATGGGCAGCGTCTTCCGAGGAACTCAGTCCGTTCAGCAGAATCGCAAACTCGTCGCCACCCACTCTCGAGAGGGAGGTGGCATCGGCCGGCTGTGCGCGGCTGATGTAGTCCGTATAGCGGACGCATTCAAACAACCGATCCGCAACCGCCTTGAGCACCGAGTCGCCCAACTGGGGACCAAACATGTCGTTGATCCGCTTGAACCGGTCGAGGTCGAGGAATAGCAGGCCCACCATCTCTTTGCTGATCTCGGCTCTGCGCATGGCCCGGTCGATCTGCTCCAACATCATCTTGCGGTTCGGGAGTGCGGTGAGGTCGTCGTAGTAGGCGAGATAGCGGAGTTGTTCCTCGGCGCGGAACCGGTCGGTAATATCCTGCATCGTCCCAGAAATGCGATACGCCTCTCCCGAAGGCCCCGTGACCACCTCCGCCTGTTGCCGTACGACCCGCTCCTCGCCTTCGGGCAACACGATGCGGTGGTCGAGGCTCCACGACGCGGATTCAGCAGCCGCCCGGTTGATCGCCTTTTCGAGACCTTCGCGGTCATCTGGATGGGCAACACCCAGGAAGTTCTCGAGGGTGGATACTCCTGGGCCTTGCGGGATTTCAAAAATGCGGTGGATCTGATCGGACCACAGCATCTCTTCATCGCCTGGTACCCATTCCCAGTTTCCGATTCGCGCCAACCGCTGCGCGTTGGCCAGCCGCGCTTCACTTTCGCGAAGCTCCGTGTGCATGGACCGAAGCTCTGAGATGGCTCCCTGAGCTCGCATCAAAAAACGGACACGGTGCTGGAGCAGCTGCCAGTCGATCGGCTTTCCGATGAAATCCGTGGCGCCCACCTCAAAGGCCCGTTCGATCACCTCGGAGTCCTCGCGACCGGTGATGATCAAAATCGGAATTTCGCGACCGGCCGCAAGCGCTCGCATTTCCGCGCAAATTTCCAGACCGTTCCGCCCCGGGAGTTCCACGTCCAGGATCACCAGGCTCAGCGGAGTGTTCTCGAGGATCGCCAACGCATCCTGACCGTTTTCGGCCTCTGCGGGTGTCATGCCCATCGCGGAAAGAGACTGACAGGCGAGCAGCCGGATCACTGGATCGTCGTCCACCACCAGCACCCGGATCACCGGGTTGACCCCATGCCCGCTACTCATCACTCGCGCCGAATCGCGATGCAGCCAACTCTTCCTGGACCGACTCGAGTTCCAGCAAGAGTTCGTCCAAATGCCCGCTCGCTCCATCGAGTGATCCCGCGCGGCCGCGCGATTCCATCTCCTTTGCGAGGGCAGAGAGTTTCATCGCACCAACCTGGGCACTGCTGGATTTCAGGGTGTGGGCGGCCTTGGCCATTCCCGTCGCATTGCCGGCCTCGACCGCGTCGCGGAGCTGGGCCGAAAGCCGGCTGGAAGATGCAAGGTACGTGGTCACAACCCGTTCGAGCAGACCCGTGTTCCCGCGCTGTTGGAGTTCCAACAGGTTCTCGAGCGCGGTCGGGTCGATGCTCAACGATTCGGCAACGGCGGGAGCGGTGGGAGCAGTGGGTTCTTCGCTGGGTTTAATCACTGCGGCAACAACGTCCTCCCTCAACCATTGCTTCAGAATTCGGCTCATCTCGCTCCTCGTGAAAGGCTTGGTGAGGTACTCGTCCATCCCAGCCGCCAAGCACTTCTCGCGATCGCCTTGCATGGCGTGAGCCGTGAGTGCAACGATCGGCAGGCGTTTGACCTCCTGGCCGGCGGCCTGGGCCGACGCTTCGAGTTCGCGGATTCGGCGAGTTGCCTCGAAGCCATCGACGATGGGCATCTGGCAATCCATCAATACGAGATCGAAGGATTCGGTTTCGAGTCTCTCGATGGCAAGCTGACCATTCTCGGCCGTCTGCACCTCGCAACCAATCGCCTCGAGCATCGCGGTCGTAACCTCCGCGTTCACCTCGTTGTCCTCGGCAATGAGAATGCGCCCTTGAAAACGGACGACGCTTGATTTGGGCTGCGTTGGGGAGCTGTGTTGTGCGGACTTCGAAGTGGAGCGGTCGAGCGCACTCGACAACGCCCGACGAAGTTCGTTCTTGCGCACCGGCTTGGTCAGCCGTCCCGAAATTTCGAGTCGCAACTCCTCCGCGGGATCGGGGGAGAAGCCCATGGAGGTGAGGATTACCAGGCGCGGCTGCGGGATGTTCGGTTCCAGGCGAATTGCACGTGCCACGTCGAGCCCGGTCATACCGGGCATCATCATGTCCAGGACTACCAGGTCGAAGGCAGCGTTCCGGGCTGCGGCCGATCGCACGGCCTCCAGAGCCGAGGGTCCGTCCTCGCTCTCGCTGGACGAGGCGCGCCAGGCGTCGAGGTGATGCCGTAGGATGTTGCGATTCGTAGCGTTGTCGTCCACGATGAGTACCCGGGCGCCGTTCAGCACTCCGTGCTCCGGATCGCCTTCGATCTCGGACTCGTTCGCAATCCCCACGTCGATCTGGAACCAGGCTTGTGAGCCCTTCCCCACTTCGCTCTCGATCCCGATCTGTCCCTCCATCAGTTCGACGAGTTGTTGACAAATCGCGAGCCCAAGGCCGGTCCCACCGTACCGACGCGCCATCGAGCCGTCCGCCTGGGTGAAGGACTCGAAGATGCGGCTTCGATCGGATTCGGGGATTCCGATCCCCGTATCGGTCACCGTGAATCTCAACTTGCAGTGCGGTTCGGCCTCCCCTGCTCCGGAGTTTCCCGCGATCAGGGACGCGCGTACGATCACTTCGCCTCGCTCGGTGAACTTGATCGCGTTCCCGACGAGATTCATCAAGATCTGACGCACCCGGACCATGTCACCGCGAATCAAGCGGGGGACGTCATCCCCGACAAAGATCGCGAGTTCCAGCCCTTTGCCCTGGGCCTGGTCGGCCAGTAGATCGCCCACGTCATCGATGGCGTCGCGCACGTCAAAGGCGGTGAGCTCTAGCTGCAGCTTTCCGGCTTCGGCACGGGAGAAGTCGAGGATGTCATTGATCAGCCCGAGCAGAATTCTCGCGGAGTGCTGAATGGTGTCGGCGAATCGCCGCTGGCGCGTGTTCAGCTCGGTGTCGAGCAGCAACTCCGTCATCCCGAGCACGCCATTCATCGGCGTGCGGATCTCGTGACTCATGTTGGCCAGGAATTCCGACTTGGTGCGGTTGGCGATATTGGCCTGGGTAGCCAACTCGACAGCTTCCTCGGTCCGCTGCTCCAGTTCGATCGTCCGTTCGCGGACCTGACCTTCCAAGATCAGTTGATGATCCCGCACCTGGTTGCGGTAGTCCCGGAGCCGGGAAAGCATGTGATCGAGAGCACCCGCCAGTTCGCCGACCTCGTCGCTGGCCTCGACGTCGACTTCCTGTTCGAAATTACCGCCCGCAATATCCCGGGTAATGACCGCCAAACGTCGGATCGGTTGAGTGAGGCGCTGCGAAATCAGCATGCCCAGTGCCGACACGGCGACGGCGAGGAGAAGACCCATCGACGCGACGGTGTACTGCAGCGTAGTAAGCTCCTGCTCGATGTTTTGTTTGCTGATACCCAGCTGGACAAAACCGACGACGCGGGGAAGTTGAGTGCCAGGTGCCAGCTCGGCCAACAAGCTGGCCCGACCGCGGGGTGTGTCACTGCGAATCGGCACGAGCAGATCGAGATAGCGGGCGTCGCTGATGCGATCCGAGAACTCCGTAAATTGAGGCTTCCCTTCCCGGAGCATTTCCGGGGAATAGGCTTCGGGAAGAGCCATCTCGCTCTGAATGACCCGGGCGGCGAGGGTCGATCCGTCCGCCGCGAGAATCCGCGCGTAGGCGACGTCCGGGCGGACAGCGAGCCCAGTGAGAATGCTCTGTGCCTCTTCACGGTTCCCGGTGTAGGACGCGCGACGGCTGGAATCGCCGATGATCTCCGCGATCTCGGCGCCGCGGTTTACCAGCGCGCGCTCTTTGTCCTCGCTCATTACGTTGAACAACAGGACGCCCAGGACGATTGTCGTGAGCGCTGTGAGCGCTCCGATCGCCATGTTGATCTTGCTTGCAAGACTGAGTTGCATTGGTCGTATATCCATGGGCCGAAGCCATCTGGCCGCACCGGTCGCCCCGGAGCCGCAGGAGCTTCATTGCTCCGCTTATCGGAGATCCGCAGCTTCAAACTTTAAGAAAGCGATGCCCCACGACCTCTCATGAGAAGTCGCCGAAACGCCGAAGGTGAGCTGGCGACGGACGCCAAATTTCCCTTCTGGGGCGCGGAAATGCCCCCGAAGATTCGTAGGACATTCAAGGATTCGGTTGATCATGGAATCGGCGGCCCAGACCTGGCTGAAACGGCAGTGTCAACTGATCCGAGGCGTAACCCAGGGTGTCCTGGTTCTCGCCGAGCAATCAGGGGCCGCCTCGCTAGCGCGATGGCCTACTGGCGATATCGACTCCGCGGCACTCGATGCGACGGCCAACTCCGCCTTGACCGGGCGAGAGGTCGTCACCGAGGTCCGTCCCCCCAGCAAGGGTTTCCCCAACGGGCGCTGCCAGATTGCGATTCCGATCTCGCTCCGCACGCGAACCGGTGCCATTGCGGTCGAGGTCGAAGACGCGAAGGCGTCCGAGCTCGAGCCCGTAGCCGATCTGCTGCGACTGGGGACGTGCTGGCTCGAGGCGCTGTTGGAGCGCGAAGCTGCATCGACGCAGTTGGTGACGGCGCTCGAACTGGTCGAAATCGCCCTCGAGCAGGGACGTTTTCAAGCTGGCGCCACCGCGGTCGCGACCGAGCTCGCAACACGACTCGACTGTGAACGAGTAAGCATCGGCATGATGCGCAGGGCTGGCATCCGCGTCGAGGCGCTGTCCCACAGTGCAGACTTCGATGCGCGAATGCAACTCGCCCAGAGTCTGGCTGCCGCGATGGACGAAGCTGCGGACCAGGACACCGCAATCGTCTGCCCGCCATTGCCCGAAGCAGCGACACGCATCACCCGCGAGCACGTAGCGCTCATGCAACAGCACGGCACGAGCACCGTGATCACGGTACCGATGGCCAGCGATGGCAAGATCATTGGAGCGATTACCTTCGAGCGCAGTTCGACCGGACAGCCGTTCAATGCGTCCACGTTCCAGCTTTGCGAGGACGTTGCAGCACTCCTCGGGCCGGCGCTCGTGCTCCAGCAGAAAGCGGGCGCGAGTGCACTCGAGCGGTGCAGGATCTTCTTCGCCGAGCGCCGAGCCGAACTCTCGCAGCCCGGACGCGCGACGCCGAAGCTAGCTGGCGCTTTGCTGTTAATCGCGCTGGGGTTCCTCGTCTTTGCGCGCGGAGACTACCGGTTGACCGCCGAGGCGACACTGGAAGGCCGGGTTCAGCGCGCCATTGTGGCGGGCCTGGACGGATACATCGCGGAGGCCAATGTCCGCGCCGGCGACGTGGTGAGAGAGGGGCAAGTGTTGGCAAGACTCGACGACCGCGATCTGCTGCTGGAGCGCAGGAAGTGGACGGGAAGGAAGGACCAACTCAAAAAAGAGTATCGCGAGGCGTTGGCGGTGCGCGACCGGGCACAGGTGAACATCATCAGCGCCAAAATTTCCCAGGCCGGGGCCCAACTCGAGCTCTTGGAGGAAAACCTGCTTCGCACCCGCCTCGTCGCTCCCTTCGGTGGCATCATTGTCCGGGGAGATCTCAGCCAATCGATGGGATCACCGGTCGAGCGGGGAGATGTGCTCTTTGAACTCGCGCCAGTCGAAGGGTTCCGCATCATCCTCGAAGTCGACGAGCGAGACATCGCTTACGTCTCGGTAGGCCAGAGCGGTCAGCTCACGCTATCCGCGCTGCCCGGCAAGCCACTGTCGATGCTCGTCGAGCGCATCACGCCCGTGGCGACTGCCGAAGACGGCCGCAACTTCTTCAGGGTCGACGCCCGACTCGAAAAACCGACTCGCGGCCTGCGCCCGGGAATGGAAGGTGTGGCCAAGATCCAGGTCGGAGAACGGAGTCTATTTTGGATCTGGACCCACAGCCTGTTCGATTGGCTGCGTTTGTGGCTCTGGACATGGATGCCATGAGACATCTGCGATGAGCGAAAACCTTTTCAGTGTTTCGTGGTACCGGGTCGCCATCCTCAAGCCGCAAATTCGGGAGCATGCGCACTTCCATCGGCACCTCTATCGGGGCGACCTGTGGTACGTGCTCCAGGATCGATCCAACGGGCGATGCCACCGGCTGACGCCATCCGCCTACCAGCTCGTTGGCCTGATGGACGGGGAACGGACGATCCAGGAAATCTGGGAACTCAGCTACGAGCGCCTGGGCGAAGACGGTCCCACACAGGATGAGGCCATCCGCCTCCTCGGTCTGCTGCACTTCGCGGACGTGCTTCGCTGCGATGTGCCGCCCGACACCGTCGAGCTGTTTCGCCGCCAGCAGCGCCGCTCCGAGGGCGAGTGGTGGCGCCGGTTTACGAACCCCCTCTCCTTGAAGTTCCCACTCTTCGATCCCGACGAATTCCTGGCCCGCACCCTTCACCTGGTGAGACCTCTATTCAGCTGGCCGGCGGCAACCATCTGGCTACTGCTCGTAGGATGGGCGATCGCGGTCGCCGGCTCCCGCTGGAGTGAACTGACCGAGGGCATCAACAGCGAGATGCTCGATCCGCGCAGCGTGATGCTCTTTGCCATTCTCTATCCGGCCGTGAAAATCGTGCACGAACTCGGCCACGCCTACGCGACCAAACTTTGGGGCGGTGAGGTCCGCGAGACCGGAATCATGGTCCTCGTACTCATGCCCATCCCCTATGTCGATGCGTCTTCCGCGTCCGTCTTCCCCAGCAAATGGCGGCGTGCGCTCGTGGGCGCGGCGGGCATCCTGGTCGAGCTCTTCGTGACCGCGGTGGCACTTTTGGTCTGGGCGAATGTCGAGCCGGGGCTGGTTCGGTCGATCGCATGGCACGTGATCTGGATCGCAGGCGTCTCCACTCTCCTCTTCAACGGAAACCCCCTGCTGCGCTTCGATGGCTACTACGTCCTCTCGGACCTGATCGAGATCCCCAACCTCGCCACCCGCTCACGCCAGTATTTGTCGAGCCTGGCGCTGCGCTACGTGTGCCGGATGGAAAGGGTGCGAAGCCCTGTGACGGCGCGCGGAGAGACTGCATGGTTCCTCTGTTACGGGGTAGCGTCCTTCATCTACCGGTTCGTGATCCTTTTTGGAATTGCCATTTTTGTAGCGGGCCGATTCTTCGTCGTGGGGGTCGTCCTCGCGTTGTTCGCCGTCACGATGCAGATCGTGGTGCCGCTGCTGCGACAGATCGCCTTCCTGTTGACGAATCCGCGGCTGGGAGAAAAGCGACCCCAGGCGCTGGCCATCACCGGAGGCATCGCGCTGGTACTGGCGGTGCTGGCTCTGTTGCTGCCGCTTCCCTCCCGAACGCGAGCCGAGGGCGTCGTCTGGCCACCGGAAGGAGCCGAGGTTCGCGCCCGCGCGGACGGGTTCGTGCTCCGGGTTCTCGCCGAACCCGACGAACTGCTGGAGCCGGGCCAGCCGCTGATCCTCACCCGGGATCCATCGCTCGAGGCGCACGTCGCCGTGCTCGAGGCGAAGCTGCGGGAGGTTCGGGCCCGCCATCAATCGGAGCGCGGTCGCGAACGCGTCAAGGCTCGGATCACGGCCGAGGAAGTCGAAACGATTGCCGCGGAACTCGAGTACGCCCGGGAGCGTGTCGGCGAGATGGTCGTAAGAAGTCCGGCTGCCGGTGTCTTCGTGATTTCCCAACCCATCGATCTACCCGGACGCTTCGTGCGCAAGGGAGAGCTGATCGGATATGTACTGGGGGAGAAGATCGACTCGGTGCGGGTCGTGCTGCCGCAGGCGGACGCGGCGCTGGTTCGAGGCCGCACAGAAAATGTCGAGGTACGTCTTCAGAGCCGCGTCGACGAGGTACTTGCCGCGCGCATCCGCCGGGAGATTCCCGGGGCGACGAACCGTCTCCCGAGTCGCGCACTCGGCAGCGGAGGCGGGGGTCGGATTGCGGTCAATCCCGCGGATCCCGAAGGCCTCGAGACCCTGGAGCCGGTGTTTCAGCTCGATCTGACCCTCGTCGAGAGCCGGTCCATTCGAGAGATCGGAGGCCGAGCCCACGTGCGGCTCGATCACGGCACGGAACCGTTGGCCGCGCAGGCTTACCGGGGTCTTCGACGGCTCTTCTTGAGACAGCTCGGTGTCTAGCGCTTCGCTGCGTCCGGGAATCGCCCAGGGCTTCTATCCGGAGCGGGCCGAGCAGATGGAAGGCTGGTTGGATCGCGCCGTGGATCGCCAGTTGGGCGCCCTTGCCCGCTTCCGGCTGCGCTTTCGAAGTCGCCGGCAACGCTTTACCAACACCGTGCACGCGTATGGCCCCAAGCTCGAGGGCATGTCGGAAGCAGAGCTCAACCAGCGAATCCAACTGCTGTGCCGCGCACTGGCTCGCGACGGTCTTGTCGACAAGGTCGTGGCCCCGACCTTCGCCGCGATCCGCGAAATTTCCCGGCGAACTCTCGGCGTCGCCCACTATGACGTCCAACTCCAGGCCGGCTGGGCCATGATCAACGGAAGACTTGCCGAGATGGAAACGGGCGAAGGAAAAACCCTCTCCGCCACCCTGCCCGCAGCGACTGCCGCGCTGGCTGGCATTCCCGTCCACGTAATTTCCGTCAACGATTATCTCGTGAAGCGCGACGCGGACGCCATGCGGCCCCTCTACCAGGCGCTCGGGCTCTCCGTCGGAACAGTGACCGAGAAGATGACACAACCCGCAGAGCGGCGGGCCGCCTACGCCTGCGACATCACTTACGTGACGGGAAAGCAGGTTGCTTTTGACTACTTGAAAGATGGTATGCAACGGCGGCAGCAAAAGAGCCGCATGGCAGGACACATCGCCCGCTTGCAGGGCGAACCCCCGCGGCGACAACTGCTGCTGCGCGGGCTCTGCTTCGCGGTGGTCGACGAGGCGGACAGCGTGTTGATCGACGAAGCCCGGACGCCGCTGATCCTCTCCGGTCCCGCGGGCCCCAGCGATTGGGGCGAGACTTACCAGCAGGCCATGGATCTCGCCAGCAAACTTGAAGAGGGCCGAGACTTCCGACTGCAGAAGCGTATGCAGGCGCTCGAGTTCACGGATCACGGGCGGCAGCGTCTGGAAGAACTCGCTGCACCCCTCGGAGGTCTCTGGAGCGGACCCAACCGACGCGAAGAATGGGTCGAGAAGGCGCTGCGGGCGGTGCACTTGTTCCTGCGCGACCGCCACTACCTGGTTCGTCGTGGCAGAGTGGAAATTATCGATCAACCGACAGGCCGAGCGGCGCCGGACCGTTCCTGGGAGCGAGGTCTCCACCAGATGATCGAGATCAAGGAAGGTTGCGAACTGTCACCGGAACGCGAGACGTTGGCGCGCATCAGCTATCAGCAGTTCTTCCGCCGCTATCTCCGGCTGTCGGGCATGACGGGAACTGGCCGGGAAGTCGCGAGCGAACTCTGGTCGGTCTACCGGCTCAATCTCATGACCATCCCGACTCGGCTTCCGATACAGCGGCGCTCACTTGGAACGCGAATCTTCGCCAGCTCCGACGCCAGGTGGAATGCCGTGGCCGAGCGGGTGCGAGAATTCCAAGAGGTCGGTCGGCCGGTTTTGATCGGCACCTGTTCGGTTGAGGCCTCCGAACACCTGGGCTCTCTGCTGGCCGAACGGGGCCTGCCCCACCGGATTCTCAACGCTCGCCAGGACGATCAGGAGGCTGTGATCGTGGCCGAGGCTGGCCGGCGCGGTCGCATCACGGTGGCGACGAACATGGCGGGCCGGGGAACCGACATCCAGCTGGGCCCGGGCGTGGTCGAGAGCGGCGGTCTCCACGTGATTGCCACCCAGCGCAGCGAGGCGCGACGCATCGACCGGCAGCTCTTTGGCCGTTGCGGACGCCAGGGGGATCCGGGGAGTTACGAGGAGATCCTCTCGCTCGAAGACGATTCGTTGGCCGGATTCTTTCCCGCGGGGCTGCAACACATTTTGGTGAACCGCTGTACCGCCTCAACTGCGTCGGCCCACTGGGTAAAACTCCTCTCCCGGATGCCCCAGCGGGCCGAAGAGAAGAGGCACGCAAGAGTTCGGCAGAGTCTGATGGCGATGGAGGAGTACCTGGGACAACTCCTCGCGTTCTCGGGAGCTGGCGAGTAGACTCTGAAGGGCGACAGGAAGCCCATGCGACTGGGAAAACTATTGAATAGTCCGCGGGTGCGAGGCGCACTCATAGCGGGAGCGGCTTCCGTACTTGCGGGACTGTGCCTGGTGCTATTGCTGCCGGGAATCATTCAGCTGGCGGACGGCGGCGCGACCCCAACGGTGGTTGCCGCGGTCGATCCGTCGTGGGATGCCGCCGACGAAGCGAACCCCGGCGACTCCGAATTCGTTGGCGCAGAACTCGGTGGTGCTGCCGGATACGCGGCACCCGAAGCCAGCGGCGGCGGAAGCGTCCGCGCCATCGGTGACACATGGTCGTCGGGCGAACGCGTGCACCGGAACCAGATCGAAGTAGAGGAACTGGCTTGCATCATCGAGCCGTTCCACAGCGTCGAGATCGGTAGCCCCGTGACCGGACTGATCGAGAAGATCCACGTCGAGTGGAGCGACTTCGTCGAGGCCGGCCAGGTGCTGGTGGAACTGGAGTCGGGAGCCGAACGTGCCGCGGTACGACTGGCCCGTGCCCAGGCCGAGATGAACAACGAGATCGAGTCCCGAGAGGCGAGAGCGTCTCTCATCGAACGCCGGCGCGCCCGTCTTAATGAACTCTACGAGCAGGACACGTTGTCGCTCGACCTGCGCGAAGAAGCCGAGACCGAGGCCAAGGTTGCACAGATTCAGCTCGCGCAAGCATACGCGGACAAGAAACTCGCGGCGCTCCAACTCGAGCAGGCAGTCGCACACTTGACGCGGCGAACCATTCGCAGCCCCCTTAACGGCGTCGTGGTCAAGCGCATGATGTCCCCCGGAGAGCGCGTCGAAAACAAGCCCATTCTCACGGTCGCCCAGATCGACCCGCTGCGGGTCGAGGTCATCCTTCCCGCCTCGGCCTTCGGCAACATCACGGTCGGGATGCGCGCGGCCGTAGTGCCGGAGTTTCCCAGTGACACCGTGCACGTGGCACCGGTGACGATCGTGGACCGCGTGATCGACGCGGCCAGTGGAACCTTCGGCGTGCGGCTGGAACTCCCGAATCCCGAGCACAACATCCCGGTTGGGCTCCATTGCCAGGTGCGATTCCTCACCGAATAGCGAGGCAATTTTGTGGGACGTATGACACCGGTGTTTCGAATAAGCTTGGGCTTGGCGGTGCTTACCTGCTCAATCCTCGTGTTCCTGGATTTTATGGGCGTACTGCCCGAACCCCGGAACGAGGAACTCGAGTCGCGTATCCAGATTGTCGAGAGCCTGGCCATGCAGACGATTCCCGCGGTCGAGAGGGACGACTTCGGATCAATTCGCGAGGCGCTGTCCGTCGCCATGCGCCGCAACGACAACGTGTTGTCCGCAGGGCTCCGGGCCTCCCGCGGCCATCTGTTGATCTCGACCCCCGAGCACCGTCAGCTGTGGAATCCCGACGCCGAAGCTCTGTCGCAAGCCACCCAAGTACAGGTTCCGATCAACCGGGACGGTAGGCGATGGGCGACCTTGGAAGTTCGGTTCATAGGAGCGGCGGACGCAGGGCCCACCGGGTTGTTGAAGTCCCTTTGGGAGAGGACGCTAATTCGTCTGCTGGTGCTCGTTGGCGCGCTGGGGTTCATCAGCTACTGGATCTACATGAAACGGACGCTCCGTCATCTCGACCCCTCGGCGGTCATTCCGACCCGGGTCCAGGCGGCGCTCGATGTGATGTCCGAAGGCGTGCTGCTGCTCGATCCGAGCGGGCGCATCGTGCTCGCCAATGCTGCCTTCGCGGCGCACTTGGACCGGACCGCAGAATCCCTGCTGGGCGTTCAGCTGTCGACACTGGGCTGGCGGTCGACGACCTCCTCCACTCGGGAACCTGATCTCCCTTGGTGGGAGGCCATCCGCGATGGACTCACAACGACCGGAACCACCCTATGCATCGAGCCGACGCCCGGAGACGTCCGCATTTTCGTCGTGAACGTCTCCCCCGTCCTCGATGGCTGGGAAAAACCAAAGGGAGCAATCGCGACCTTTGACGACGTCACCGAGCTCGAACAGCAGAAGGCCGCGCTCGAGAAGGCCATGGCTGAACTGGAAAAGACGCAAGACGAGATCCGTCTCCAGAACCAGGAACTCGAGATGCTGGCGAAAAAGGATCCGTTGACCGGCCTCGCGAATCGGCGGTCGTTCATGGAGTGGTTCGAGTTGCAGTTCGAACACTCGCGCCGCGAGGGGCTGGATCTCCAGTGCATCATGTGCGACATCGACCACTTCAAACTCGTCAACGACAACCACGGCCACGCGGCCGGAGACGAGGTGATCCGCCGGGTGTCGGAACTGCTGTCGACTGCGGTTCGGAATTCGGACGCCGTTTGCCGCTACGGCGGTGAAGAGTTTTGCATCGTGCTGCCGGGGGCCTCCAAGAAGACGGCGTTCGATGTAGCGGATCGGTTGTGCCGCAACGCGCGCTCGCCTGGGTTCGCGCGGGTTCCCATTTCGGTGAGCTTTGGCACGGCCTCGATTCGCACCGGCGCCGATTCGGTCGCGGAGTTGCTCGAGCAGGCCGACCGGGCCCTCTACGCCTCGAAGGACGCAGGCCGTGACCGTGTGACGGCCTGGGAAGACATCTCCGGCTGAGCGTCACAAACCGGCAACTCTATCTCTGGCGGCGTAACTCTCAATTTCCGCCAAATCAGTCAAAAAATCAGCGTCTTCAAACACTCGCATGCTTCAGTCCGATGGCGATTTGGACGATAAGTGTAGGGGTTATACCTCTACACAGGAAGTTCGGATGAAAACACGTTCGCCCGGTCGCCTGTCACTACGCCCGATCATCGAGGAGATGGAGCAGCGCGTCCTCATGTCCGCGGACGTGGAGGCGGTGCTGGTGGATCCCAACCAAGCGCTCGAGCAGCGTCTCGAGGATCCCGCTGCGCAGCTGGACCTGCTGCAGAGCGAAGCGGACGCGGGCGAGGTTGCTGCGATCGTTCGCAGCGAACTCGTCTTTGTCGATCGGGGTGTCGAGGGCTACGAACACTTGGTGAACGACCTTGAGGCCGGGGCAACCGAGGGCCGAAAGCTCGAAATCGTACTGCTCGATTCCGACCGCGACGGCGTCGCCCAGATCACCGAGACCCTGGCCCGCTACCAGGAACTCGACGCCATCCACATCGTCTCCCACGGCAGCGAGGGTGCGCTGCAGCTCGGCAACGTCTCGCTTTCTTCCGACACACTCGATCTCTACACCAACGCACTGGCTTCCTGGAGCAACGCCCTCAGCGCCGACGCGGACCTTCTACTCTACGGCTGCGACCTGGCCGGGGGCGCGGATGGAGCGGCCTTTGTCGACTCCCTCGCCGAACTCACTGGTGCCGATGTCGCGGCGAGCATCGACGCTACCGGGGCGGCAGTACTCGGTGGGGACTGGGAACTCGAATCGGTTACGGGCGACATCGAGACTTCGGTCGCGTTTAGCGCGCAGGCACAGCAGAGCTGGGAAGGGATGCTTCCGGTAAACATCGCGCCGACACTGAGCACCCCGGGCGCGGCCATCAGCTACACCGAGAACGACCCGGCCACGGTGATCGATGCCACCGCGACGGTGAGCGATCCCGACTCCGCAGACTTTAACGGCGGGCAGCTCACGGTCAGCCTCACTACAGGTGCCGACGCGAACGATGTGCTCTCGATCATCGAAGCCAACGGGGTCACCCTCACCAATTCCAACGTGAAAGTGACTGGCGGTACGGTTGGCTCCTACACCGGCGGCAGCGCGGGTTCACCGCTGGTGATCACATTCAGCCAGAGCGCCACCACCACCGACGTGCAGACCGTGATGCGCCAGATCGGATACGCCAGCACCTCGGAAGATCCGTCTACTACAGCGCGCAGCGTCGAGTTCCTGCTCACCGATGGCGACGGCGGCACCTCCAACCTCGCCATCCAGACCGTCAACGTCACCGCCATTAACGATGTGCCGGTGGCCGGCGACGACAGCCTTTCCACCGACGCCAACGTGCCCCTGCTGATCACACTGGCCAGCGACCTGCTGGGCAACGACATGGACGCCGAGAGCGATACGCTGACTGTGACCAGCTTCACCCAACCGCTCAACGGCACGCTGGTGGACAACCTGGACGGCACCTGGACCTACACGCCGGACTTTAACTACTTCGGCGTCGAGAGCTTCAGCTACACCATCGATGACGGCAACGGTGGCATTGACACGGCCAGCGTGAGCCTCACGGTGGCCAACCCGGGCAACCTCGACTCGGTCATCAGCACCCCGGGTGCGGCCCTCAGCTACACCGAGAACGACCCGGCCACGGTGATTGATGCCACGGCGACGGTGAGCGATCCGGACTCCGCAGACTTTAACAACGGGCAGCTCACGGTCAGCCTCACCACGGGCGCCGACACGGGCGATGTGCTGAGCATCATCGAAGCCAACGGGGTCACCCTTACGAACGGCGTCTTGAAGGTTGCTGGGAGTACGGCTGGCTCCTACACCGGCGGCAGCGCGGGTTCACCGCTGGTGATCACATTCACTCAGAGCGCCAGCGCCGCCGACGTGCAGACCGTGATGCGCCAGATCGGATACGCCAGCACCTCGGAAGATCCGTCTACTACAGCGCGCAGCGTCGAGTTCCTGCTCACCGATGGCGACGGCGGCACCTCCAACCTCGCCATCCAGACCGTCAACGTCACCGCCATCAACGATCCGCCGGTGGCCGGGGACGACAGCCTGACGACCGACGCCAACGTGCCCCTGCTGATCACGCTGGCCAGTGACCTGCTGGCCAGCGACAGCGATCTTGAGGGCGATACGCTGACGGTGTCCAGCTTCACCCAGCCTCTCAACGGCACGCTGGTGGATAACCTCGACGGCACCTGGACCTACACGCCCGACTTCAACTATTTCGGCGCCGACAGCTTCAGCTACACGATCGTGGACGGTAACGGCGGCAGCGACACGGCCAGCGTGAGCCTCACCGTGGCCAACCCGAGTAACCTCGACTCGGTCATCAGCACCCCGGGTGCGGCCCTCAGCTACACCGAGAACGACCCGGCCACGGTGATCGATGCCACCGCGACGGTGAGCGATCCCGACTCCGCAAACTTTAAAGACGGGCAGCTCACCGTCAGCATCACTACGGGTGCCGACACGGGCGATGTGCTCTCGATCATCGAAGCCAACGGGGTCACCCTCACTGTCACCAACGTGAAGGTTGCTGGTTCTATTGTTGGCTCCTACACCGGCGGCAGCGCGGGTTCACCGCTCGTGATCACATTCGGCCTGAGCGCCACCGCCGCCGACGTGCAGACCGTGATGCGCCAGATCGGTTACGCCAACCCCTCGGAAGATCCGTCTACTACAGCGCGCAGCGTCGAGTTCCTGCTCACCGATGGCGACGGAGGCACCTCCAACCTCGCCACCCAGACGGTCAACGTCAACGCCACAAACGATTCTCCGATAGCCGGCGACGATGGATACAACATTACCGATGATCTCAGCAATGGTTCAGTGCTGGGGTTCGTGGTGGCCTCGGATATCGATGCCAGCGATACCCTGACGTACAGCATCACCGGCGGCAATACCAACAACGCCTTCGTCATCGATCCCGCTACCGGCAAGCTCAGCGTCAATGATGCCACCCAGCTCGATGCCGTGGCTACACCGGCTTACATACTCACCGTGCAGGTGACCGATGACGGGACCGGCAACCTGAGTGATACAGCCACGATCACCATCAATGTTCAATCCCGAGCGGTCGTCACCTTGCCGGGAGCCGCGATTACCTATACCGAGAATGACCCAGCCACGATCATCGACGGCGGTGCGACGGTCTCCGACACGGACAACTCCAATTACAATGGCGGCACACTGACGGTTTCGATCATCAGCGGCAATACGAGCAACGACAGCATTAGCGGGCTGAGCGGTGGTGGCGTCACGTTCGTGGGCGGCGCAGCCAAGGTCGGTGTCACGAAAGTCGGCAACTACTCAGGTGGCAGCGGGACAAACCCCTACGTGATCACGTGGAATAACAAGTCGGACCCGGCAGCCATTCAGCAGGTCATGCGACAGATCGCCTATTCAAACACTTCCGACGCTCCGGATACCACAAGCCGGATCGTCCAGTTCGCGCTCACCGATCCGGATGGCAACGTCAGTAATTCGGCGACGCAAACCATCAATCTGATCGCCGCCCCTGATGCCCCGACAGCTGTCAGCATCGCCAGCAGCCTGGTCAGCGAGAATACCGATACCACCAGTGGCTACAATCTGGGCGCACTCACCACGACGGACATCGATTCCGCTGCGCCGTTCACCTACACGATCGTGGGCGGCGCCGATGCCGCTGTGTTCAGCATCGGCGGGGCGGGCTCCGACGAGCTGATTCTCACCGACGGGATTTTGGATTACGAGACCCAGGCAAGCTACTCGGTCATCGTGCGTACCACCGACGACACGGCACTCAGCTTCGACCAGACGCTGGTCATCACGGTCACCGACGTGAACGAGTTCGCGCCGGTGGCTACGGATGCCACCTTCAACATCGATGAGAATTCCGCCAACAGCACCAGTGTGGGCACGGTCGCGGCCAGCGATGCCGACACGGCGCAGACACTTTCCTATGCGATTACAACGGGCAACGCGAGCGGCGCGTTCGCGATCAATGCGACGACTGGTGAAATTACCGTTGCCGACGGTTCCCAGCTGAATTTCGAGATCACCACTCAATATGTCTTGACCGTAGAGGTGACGGACAGCGGGGCCCCCACGCTCTCCGACACGGCGACGATCACGATCGACGTCAATAACGTCAATGAGGCGCCGGTATTGGGCGCCAACGCACTCATCATCAGCGAGGGTGGCAGCGTCATCCTCGGCGGCGCCAACTTCTCGGCCACGGATGTCGAGACGGCCGCCGGTTTGCTCCAGTTCACGGTCTCCGGCATCACCGGCGGCCAGTTC
>JADFNE010000001.1:0-23864 GCA_022563535.1 Myxococcales bacterium | reverse complement strand
ACTCGTCGACGGCCCACTCGCTGCCACCATCACCTTTACCAACGTGAACGACGCACCCACGGCCATTGCCGATGCCGACACGGCGCTTGAAGGCACCACGATCACGATCGACCTGGCGGCCAACGATACGGATCCCGACAACGCGCTCGATCTGACTTCCATCGTCATCACCTCGCCTGCCGGCAACGGTTCGATCGTGGTCAATGGCGACGGCACCGTCGACTACACCCACGACGGCTCCGAGACCGTGGGCGACAGCTTCTCTTATACGATTGATGACATCACAGGCAACACCAGCAATGTAGCCGCCGTTACGATCACCGTGAACCCGCTGAACGACCTGCCGGTTGCGGTGGCCGATGCAGCCGGAGTGCTCGAAGGCGGCACCGTTGCGGTCGATCTTGCTGTCAACGATTCCGATGCCGATGACGGCCTCGATCTCACCAGCATCGTGATCGTTTCCGGGCCCACCAACGGAAGCCTCGTCGTGAACCTCGACGGCACGGTGGACTACACCCACGACGGCAGCAACACGACTTCCGACAGCTTCACGTACACGATCGACGATGCGAGCGGCCAGACTTCGCCCTCCGCGACCGTGACGCTTACCATCACGCCGGTGGACGACGATGCCCCGACCCTGGTCGTCAACACCGGCAGCAGCTTGGTGCAGGGGGGCAGCATTACCCTGGCCAACACCGAATTGGCCTTCACCGATACCGAAGTTCCAAACACGAGCATCACCTTTACCCTGACGAGCGGACCCAGCAACGGGCAGCTCGAACTCACCACCGCGGCCAACGTGGCCATCAGCTCCTTCACCCAGGACGACCTCGACAACAACCGGGTGGTCTACATCCACGACGGCAGCAACACCACCTCGGATACCTTCGGCTTCGATGTCGACGACGGCGTGACCAACACCATCACCGCACAAACCTTCAGTCTCAATGCACCGGTGGTAATAGTGTTGCCGCCGGAGCCCGAGCCCGAGCCCGAAACGGAGCCAGAGGAAAATCCTGACCCCGGCGAAACTACCGAACAGGACCCGGAGCCCAGCACTGAATCAGATCCGGAGCCCGAGGAGGAGGCGCTTGCCGTCGCAGTGCCGCTGGGGCCATTCGAGAACTCCGCCGCGCGGTCGAACATTGCAACGTTGCGCACCGACTCCCTCGAGAACGATCGCAGTACGGTCAGAGTCGCCAGCGTCCTCGCAGACCCGGAACTCGAGGCCGAACGGAACGGCAGCCATCGAAGCGAGATCAAACTCACGAGCGATCAACGCACGTTCGTCGGGAGCGAACGCATGGCGCGGGCTCTCGATCAGATTCGAACAGAGATGACGAACTCAGCCGAGGAGGCGACCACTGAGCGACAGGCCGCAGTGTCGGCGGCGGAGGGCACCATGCTCGCCGCCTCGCTGGGTTGGCTCGCCTTTCTTTTGCGAGGTGGATCCCTGGCCGCCCTGGCCTTCTCCTCCCTTCCCTTGTGGAGCAGCGTCGATACGCTGGCGATCCTGGCCCTTTCCGATGAAGAGCGCGAGCGCCTCGAAGCGGATATGCGAAAGGCCACGGAGCACGAGGACGAGAACGACAGAGCGGTCGGAAACCTGCTCGACGACCGCTAACCCCACCATACACGGACCGCCGTAACACGCGCGGTGGCCCGGCCTGTGATCGAATTCTCCGAAGCGCCGGATGCGGCTTTGTCGAGGCGATCCCGCTCGAGCGCTGCTATCTCTCCGTCGAGCCGGTCAAGGGCGCCGCAAAATGAGTGATCCACGGGAGCTTCATCTTCATGGCTGATCCAAAGGGTTTTCGTCCCCAAGTGGGCGATTCATTCGACAACTGGGCGCCCGACGGGGGCAAGGGCACGCTGCTCGAATGGAACTGGGTGCGGGAGCAGATGTACTCGGCTCGAAACTATTGGGTGTTGACGTCGCCAAAAACCGGGCCGCCACACCCGACGCCGGTCTGGGGCTTGTTCATCGACGACGTACTCTATTTCTGCACCACGACTTCCTCGCTCAAAGCGAAACATATCGCCCGTACGGGAGAGGCGACGATCCATCTCGAGAGCGGAGATATGGTCGTGATCTTGAAGGGCGAAGCCAACACAGAGGCGGATCCCGAGTTGGTCGAGAAACTGGGGAAGAAGTTTCTGCACAAGTACAAAGTTGAGGTCGTGGACCAATTCCCGGATCAGGTCATGATTTCGTTCAGAACGCACAAAGCCATTGCGTGGCAGGCATTTCCCGAATCAGAATTCATGCGAACGATGACAAGCTTCGACTTGACCTGAGAAGCGCTTGCAGCGCTGCACGATAATCGGATGAGCAATTTTCCTGAGGTATGCTCTCCGGCCGAAGCGAGGTAGGATCTCGCTTCGCTACGACCAGACGAGACAATCGATGAGCGAGATCCATAACGCGTGAGTGAGCAAAGCCATCGCGCCCCAATCGGAGATGCACTCCGCATCTCTGCCGTCGTCCCCTGTTACGACGAGGCAGCAGGCCTGGCGAATCTCTACCAGCGCCTCTCTGCGGCTTGCAGAAAAGTCGCTGGCGAGAGTTTTGAAATCATCCTGGTGAACGATGGCTCGAAGGACAATACCTGGAGCGTCATCAAGCAGCTTTGCGAAACTGATCCCGCAGTCGTGGGGGTAGATCTCTCGCGCAATCATGGACATCAGCTCGCACTGACCGCCGGGCTATCCATGTGTCGGGGTGATCGCATTCTGATCCTGGACGCTGATCTTCAGGATCCGCCCGAACTCCTCCCAGAGATGTTCAGTTTGATGGACAAGGGCGCCGACGTGGTCTACGGCAAGCGCACACAGCGAGAGGGCGAGGGTTGGTTCAAACGCTTGACTGCCAGCTTGTTCTACCGATTGGTCAATCGCTTGACCGATGTCGAGATCCCCGAAGACACCGGCGACTTCAGGTTGATGAGCCGCCGGGCGCTAGACGTCCTGCGCGAAATGCCCGAGCAGCATCGTTTCATTCGAGGCATGGTCAGCTGGATCGGTTTCAACCAGGTCCCGGTCCACTACGAACGTCCTCAACGAGTCACCGACACGACAAAGTATTCAATCTCGAAGATGATCCGATTCGCAATTGATGGAATCACCAGCTTCTCGATCAGACCCCTTCGGCTGGCCGCCTATGCTGGCATCGCCGTCGCCTTCGCCGCGGTAGCCCTGCTCGGTTACGTCACCTGGTTCTATTTCGTCTACGGCGTGGTCCGGGGCTCGGCGAGCCTGCTCGCGATCGTCCTCTTCCTGAGCGGCGCGCAGATGTTCTTCCTCGGGCTGATCGGCGAGTACCTGGGACGCCTGTTCCTCGAGGCCAAGGGTCGCCCCCTCTTCGTCATCAACGACGTGGTGCGCTCCTCCTCCACTTCTACCCTCACCAAAGGTCCAGCAGGTGACCGTCCTCAATCGGAAACTTCGGGGTCCACGATGTAACCCAGCGCGCGCAGCGACGCCTCGACGTCACTCGGCAGTTCGCCCACTGATTCGGCGCTGCCGGTGGGCTCCGCAAAACTCTGGGCGAGTCGGTAGATGAGTTCCTTGTGCGCGCTTGCTGCTTCTGGACTGGCGTCGGCCGCAATCGCAATGCGCTCGGGATCTGCTCGCCGAAGGTCATAGAGATCGCGTCGATCTTGCTTGCGATCCCAGACCAGTTTCCACGGGTGACGGCGGGCCGCGCGCAAATCGTATCCGTCAAGCTGCAAGCTCGACAGGAGCACCCGCGACTCGGGTTGATCGGGGGAAAGGAGTGATCGCCCATCGATCTGTTCTGGGATGTCGATATTCGCGAGATCGAGAAGCGTAGGAAGGACATCGATCAACTGGCTCGGCGCTGCGATTCGCCGTCCTCCCGTCGCACGCTCATCACGAGGGTAGTGGAGCAACAAGGGAACGCGGAGCACCTCTTCGCTGAGTGATTTGCCGTGACCCCGTCGATCGTATTCCCAGAACTCTTCACCGTGATCCGAAGTGACGGCGACGATCGTATCGTCGAGCCAGCCGCGGCTTTGAATAAAGTCGATCAGGGCTCCATAGGATTCATCGTTGAATGCGATTTCGGCCTGATAGACATGTCTGACGATGGCCTGTTGATCGGTGTCCAGCTGCCCCTTGTGAAAGTCCTTCTGCTTGGCAAAATCGCGCGCACTCGTATCGAGTACGTCCGGCAAAAAGCGCTCGGGCGGGGTGTAGGGGCTGTGGGGATCGATCGCGAGGACCACCAGACAGAAGGGGGGCGAGAGTTCTCCCAACGCGACCAGCGCCTCGCGGGTAACAACATCGGATGGGGTGACGAGTTCTTTGCCACCTACCCTGCCCTCGGACCTGCGGCGATAGAGTTCCCGGGTCGATTCGAAGTCGCGTTCGAACCCAAAGACGTTTCCGACATTGGGATTGGCGCTGACCAGGGCGCAGCGGTAGCCGTGGGGCTTCAACAGGCCCGGGAGGGTTGCGAGGTCCCCAGGCAAGCGATGAGCGCGCCCCTCCGTGCGGTGATGCCATGGCAACAGGCCCGTCAGCATGGAGGCCATCGACGATCGCGTCCACGAGGCATTCGCAAATACGTTCTCGAACATCACGCCCTGCGCAGCGAGTGCGTCGAACCGGGGCGTGTTCGCCGACGTATTGCCGTAGACGCCCAGCCCATCGGCACGCAGCGTGTCTACTACATAGAGCAGAATATTTGGCTTTGGCTTTGGCTCGGACTCCGACTCGGACTTTGAATACTGAGTCGGGGCATCACATGCCAACACTACGCCTGCCAAGAGTGCTAGCGCGAGACACGTAAGCGCCACACCTGGGCGTTCTCCCAGGCGGCTTCTATGGGTATCCGGGCAGGTATCGGGACAGGGCATCCAAGAGCGTCCGGGAACGACTAGGAGCCTTCCGAGGCTGAGCCGGCTTGTTGATCTTCCAGTGGTTTCCAGTGGAACAGGCCGTAGATCAACGTCTGCAGGAAGTGCTGGCCCATCGATCCACCGGCTTTTTCCAATACGCTCTTCTTGACGAAGAACTCGACGACATGAACGAGCACGAGGCCTGCGAAGGCGTAGCTCGCTATGTTGGCGATTCGGTCGCCGCCGAAGAGCATGCCCACCAGGAGAAGGAACCACATTACAAGAACGCTTTGCTTCATGCAGAGATTCACGCACGCAGGCCCGAGATTGTCAAGGTGCCAGCACAGCAATCGTGGACTCGAGGATGGGAGAGCGCTCACAGATGTGGCAGGGTTCGAGGAATGTGGAATCTGGAGTTTCGAGCACCCGGCCGGGAGCTGAGCGTCGCTGAATTGGTGGCGCGCGCCTGGCCCCAGGCGACACCTCGACAGCGCGATGCAGCCTTTGCAGCGGGCGAAGTCCGGCTCGGCAACGACATCGTGCGCGACTCGAAAACTCGCGTCCCTCCCGGCACCCTGTGCCGAGTCGTTGCGCGCGAAGGCCAACAGGCGCTCGCGGCCGACAAAATCGCGATCCTGCAGCGCGGTGAAGATTTCTGCGTCGTCGACAAGCCCAGCGGATGGCCCAGCCACGAAGCAACACCAGGAGGGCCCGACGCCCGAACGCTGGTGGCCGCAGCACTCGCATGCGCGGTCGATGAAATCTGGCCAGTACATCGCCTCGACGCCGACGTGGGTGGCGCATGGCTGATCGCACTTTCAAAAGCCGCCGCCGCTCGACTCTCCGAGTCGTTTGCTTCGACCGACGTGCAGAAGGAATACCGGGCCGTCACTCCGTCCCTGCCCTGGCGAGAGGGTCGCTTCCGAGCGGGGATCGACGGCAAGCCAGCCGAGACGATCTTTCGTGTTCTCTCTGATGACGCTGCTGACAGTGAGGATGAAGGCAACGACAAGAACGAAACATGCGCAGTATCCCTCACCCTGATCACCGGTCGGACCCATCAACTGCGACGGCACCTTTGCGGGGCGCGCTGTTCGATTCTCGGAGATTCACTTTACGGGGGCGTGATGGTCGAAGGAGGACTGCGTCTCTACAGCCGCAGCATCTCGATCGAGCGCGAAGGCATTCATGCGATCGCGCCCGAACCGCCCGGCTTCCGGGTTACCGAACCCGTGTATTCGGTTTCATCCGAACCCGTTGAGATCACAGTTTCCCACGCCACCGCAGTCGCGCTCGAACGCGGCCATCCCTGGATTCTGACCGATACCGAGACCTCCGATGTCGGCGGCTTGCGTCCGGGCAGCCTGGTTCGCGCGCGCAGCGTCCGCGGAAAAGACATCGGTGAGTGTCGAATTGAAGGCCCTGGACGAATCGCCGCACGCGTCTGGTCGCGAGTGGGCAAAAGCCGGCCCAACACCGCAGCTGCTTCATCTATTACATCCAGGATCAAGCTCGCCCTCGAGCGGCGCTCGAAACTCATTCAAGGAATTTCGAGCGAGCAAGCCACCACAGTTTTTCGCCTGGTTCACGGCGAAGCCGACGGATTGCCCGGTTTGATGATCGACCGGGTCGGGGGCGAACTGCGCGTGCTGTCCATGTGGCGCGGAACCGAAGCATTCGAACGCGAAGCCATCGACGCACTCATCGAGACCCTGGGCGGCGACCCGCCTGTCGTGATGGTTCGACATTTCGCCGATCGGCCAAAGGGGCAATTCCTCTCGGTCGAGGCTTATCGCGGGGAACCGTGCCCTCGACCCTTCTCTGTCGAGGAGCGCGGCCTGTTGTTCGAAGTCGACACTGGGCTGGCCGATCCATTTCGCTCTCGACCCGGCTTCGGTCTCTATATCGACCAACGGGCCAATCGGGATCGCATCACCAAACGCATTCGCACAGCAACCGGCGGTCGCTGGTTGAATCTCTTCTGCCATACCGGCGCCTTCAGCATCGCCGCTCTCGCTGCAGGTGCCGATGAAGTCACGAGCGTCGACCTCTCCCGGCCCTATCTGAAAACCCTCGAGCGAAACCTCGATCTCAACAACATCGACTCGAGCCGCCACCAATCGATCAAGCTGGACGTTCAACGCTTTGTCGAAAAGTGGTCTTCCCGGGATCGCTACGATGGCATCATCCTCGACCCTCCAACCGCGGCGGCGGCCGGAAAACAGTTTTGGTCGGTCCGCAAAGGCCAGGCTCAACTTGTCGAGCAGTGCCTGAGTCACCTGACTCCAAAGGGAACCCTGCTCGTCTGTCGAAACGACCACGGCGCACGAGAAGACTTGCGCGGCCTGGTGAACCGGGCGGCGGCAAAAGCGGGCGTCAGGCTAAAGAGAATAAATGAGGCGGGGCCGGGTTCAGACTTCCCCGAGGTCGAAGGCTTCCGCGAAGGAAACGCCTTCGACGGAGTCATCGCGACGCGGGGGTGAGCGGGAACCGGGGAGCCCAGTCTGAATTCCGCTCTAATCTGACGGAGCCCCACTTCGCCCACAGCAGCCTGGGAAGAAAAACGTCGACAACACCGGGCCCTGGCCTGCATAATTGAACAGCGCGCGGTCCTCGAAGACCGCACGGCACTTCCAGTCGGTATTGCGGGGGAGCCATGACCCATGAAGCACAGTTCGAAGAATTCATTACCGGCTATCTGCTGGATGGGCTGGGCGGTTGCCGCGAACTCAGTCGCAAAGAGATTGAGCAATGGAAGCCCAGCGACGGCCCGCTCTGGGTCCATGTCGACCGCGCCTCCGAGGCGGGCCGGCATTGGCTGCGCGAGGCGTCCCAGATTCCAGCGCTCGTCTGCGACGCGCTGCTCGAAGACGAGGTGCGACCCCGCACCCTGATCACAAACAACGGCGTGATGTCCGTACTGCGCGGCGTAAACCTGAACTCCGATGCAGAACTAGAGGACATGGTCTCGTTGCGCCTGTGGGTCGAAGAAAAACGCGTCATCGACCTGCGACACCGAAAGCTGCGCGAAGTCTCGAACGTTCGGGACCTGCTGGCGCGCGGGCATGGACCCACCTGCGCGGGTGACCTGTTGCTCGAACTCGCCAATACCATGATCGAGCGCATGGATCCCGTCGTCGATCATCTCGAAGACGAAGTCGAGGACCTGGAACTCGAACTGGACACCAAGCGTCTGCCTGAAATCCGCGAGACGCTGTCCTCGATTCGACGCCGCACGATCCGGTTGCGGCGCTACCTCGCGCCTCAGCGCGATGCCCTCACCCGGCTCCGAGTCGAGCCCCTCAGCTGGAAGACGCCACAACAAGAAGAACGCCTGCGCGAACTCGTCGAACAGATCAACCACACGATCGAAGATCTCGACTGGGTACTCGAGCATGCGGCGATCGCCCAGGACGAACTTGCGAGCCTGCAGTCCGAATCGGCGGGCGTCGCGATGTACCGGGTCTCGATCATCACCGGCGTTTTGCTGCCCCCGAGCCTGCTCGCCGGGGTGCTCGGCGCCAACGTGAATGGCATCCCGGGTGGAGACAGCCCATTCGCGTTCCCCCTGCTCTGCGCGGGAATGCTGCTGCTGACCCTTGTCGAGATTGCAATCTTGCGCCGCTTCAAGTGGCTCTAATGCAAAGGTCCAGACGGCAAGCAGGCACCGCGTTCGCAGCAATGTTGCGACACCGCTTTCGAACCTCCTAGGAATCTGCCCGGCAGAAGACGCGCGTTCCAAACGCAGATTCAGGCTGCCTGTTAAGTGGCGTGATGCCGCGGGAGGGGACCTACGTTGGCGATTTAACAACAAATCGCTCGTCGATTGAGTTTTCTCGACCGGGCCTCGGAGTTTGTGGTGGGCGGTGCGCTATTCATCCCGCCATGACGAACACACCCCCTATTGCAAATTTGTTGTTGGGCCCGGGCCCTTCCAATGTCGCTCCATCGGTTCTTTCGGCCATGGGCCAACCGATGATCGGCCACCTCGATCCGAAGTTTCTCGAGATCCTCGACCGGGTGCAGTCGCGCCTTCGCGTGCTTTTCGGCACCGAGAATGCGATGACGCTCCCCTTGTCGACCACCGGTAGTGGAGGCATGGAAGCCTGCTTCGGCAACCTGATCGAGCCGGGGGACGATGTCGTCATCGGCGTCAACGGAGTCTTCGGCAACCGGATGAGCGATGTCGCCAGCCGACTCGGTGGCAACGTCACCCGAGTCGAGGCGGAATGGGGCGAAATTCTGACCGACGACGCGATGATTGAAGCGATCGAACGGGTTCGCCCAAAGATCGTTGCCTTCGTGCACGCTGAAACTTCGACCGGCGTTCTCCAGCCCGTCGAAGCGATTGCCAAGGCGGCCCGAAGCGTCGATGCCTACGTGATCCTGGACTGCGTGACCTCGCTCTCGGGACTACCACTTCAATTGGACGACTGGGGCGTCGACGCCGCCTATAGCGGAACGCAGAAATGCCTTTCGTGTCCTCCCGGCCTTTCGCCGGCGACTTTCTCACCGCGCGCAGTGGAGTGCGCCAAAACCAGGAAGACGCCATCGACCAGCTGGTACCTCGATATCAATCTGCTCGCGGGCTACTT
The DNA here is from genome assembly GCA_022563535.1 of Myxococcales bacterium. NCBI lineage: Bacteria > Pseudomonadati > Myxococcota > Myxococcia > Myxococcales > Myxococcales bacterium. The sequence continues at coordinate 14,404 of JADFNE010000001.1, read as the reverse complement.
CGGCGGTGAGCGCGTTTACCACCACACGGCTCCCATCTCGGCCATCTTTGGACTCGATGAAGGCCTCCGATTGATCGAGGAAGAGGGTCTGCAAGCGCGAACTGCGCGACACTACGATGCGGCCGAAGCACTCCTCACGGGCCTCGCTGAACTCGGGTTCGAATCATTGGTAGACAAGGCACATCGTTTGCCGATGCTGTCTTCGCTTCTCTTGCCTTCGTCAGTAAAGGAAATGGGTGAGGCTGCGGTGCGCAAAACTCTGCTGAACGACTACCAGATCGAAGTCGGCGGTGGACTGGGCGCGCTCGCCGGCAAGATCTGGCGCATCGGTTTGATGGGCGAAAACGCTCGACGCGAAAACGTCGCGCGCTTGCTGGATGCACTGAACAAGGTGTTGAGCTGAACTACGTTTGGGCGCGCTGCGTCATGCGCAGCAGCGCCCAATCGTTCAGGTCGTCAACCATCGTCACAACCATCGTCACGACAACAGGTTTTCGACGACGGTGTTAAGCAATCCAGTTAACGCCAAATCTAAACGCCAGCTCGGGAACGAACACGGTGAAGTTGACCGAGAATCCGAGCAATCGTGAAAAAATGCAAATTGTTGTTGAGTGCACAAAAGGGCTGTGGGTGTCCCAGGCCACTGTTGTTGCAGAATTGCGTAATTGCTGGGCTAAATTTTGACATCTGATCGCGGTAAACAAGTGTTTATGCCCGGCGCCGCGTTGCCAGCAGGGGTTGTGCTCTATAGCCGATTAACTGGTTGAATTTGCAGCACTCCTCCCAGGCGACATGGCTGCTACTCGGATTTGCATTGCGAACAATTCCAGCAAAAATCGAGTCGTTCTGACCACTATATCCCTCCGGGTCTACTCACTGCGTTCGCAGTGTTTAGTGGAAAACGCACTTAACACTTATTTTTCAAGCGACTTGCTTCAATTCAGAGACTCTGGGTATGATGAAAAACCAAGAAAAATCGGGATATCGATTACAACGAAGACAGGGCACGCGAAGTGCCCACGCGAGAGCGTTCAACTTTTAGAGAGGTTTCACAACCATGAGTCTGAGAACGATTCATCCACGTACGTCACGAATCAACCGTTCCGAGCAGGCGGTGCCCGGCAGCAATGCACACTTCATGGAAAAAGCCGCAAAGGGCGAAGCGGACGTGGTGTTTCTCGACCTCGAGGACGCCGTCGCACCGGACGACAAAGAACGAGCCCGCAAGCAGGTCATCGAGGCGCTGCAAGATCTCGACTGGACCGGCAAATCCGTCTCTGTACGGATCAACGGCCTGGACACCGAGTACATGTACCGGGACGTGGTCGACGTCGTCGAGCAGGCCGGAGACAAACTGGACCTGATCATGATCCCCAAGGTCGGTACCGCGGGCGACGTCTACGCGATCGACGCACTGGTCAGTGGCATCGAGGCCGCCAAGCATTACACGAAGCCCATCGGCTTCGAACTGATTATCGAGACCGCGCTCGGCATGCAGAACCTGCACGAAATTGCCGCAGCCAGTCCGCGCATCGAGTCGCTTCACTTCGGTGTGGCCGACTACACGGCTTCCACCCAGGCGCGAACGGTGAACATCGGTGGCGCCAACGCCAACTACCACGTGCTCACGGACGCCGACGAGAAAGGCGAGCGCAACGTTCACTGGGGTGATATGTGGCACTACGCAATCTCCCGCATCGTTGTGGCGGCACGCGCCAACGGTCTGCGACCAGTGGACGGACCGTTCGGTGACATCTCGGATCTCCCGGGCTTCGAAGCCCAGGCCCTGCGCTCCGCCGCACTCGGCTGCGAGGGAAAGTGGGCGATCCACCCGTCACAGTTGGAAGCTGTGCACAGGATCTTCAGCCCGAACGCCAAGGAGATCCAGCAGGCCCAGGCAATCCTCGACGCCATGGAGGCCGCCCAGCGCGAGGGACGCGGCGCTGTTTCGCTGAACGGCAAGATGATCGATCTCGCCTCGGTTCGGCAGGCGGAGAACCTCGTGAACAAGGCAGCAGCAATTTCTGCCAAGACCGGCTGATTCACGAGGGCGTGCCCTGCGGTATAACGACACCTTCGACATCTCCACCGATATCGGGTGGAGATGTCGGAAGGGCGTCTGGTCCGTCCCCATCTCGGGGCTTCCGGACTCCTGTTCACAGCCAGATGCATAAAGACCGAAATTGAGACTCGCAGCGAGCGGTTCCCGACCAAGAGGGTGTTTGTAGATGTCATCCAGGAAGCGCTTCGATCTCGATAGCGCACTGTCCAGAGTACGAGCGGAATGGCAGTTCGTTGTCGCCACGTTTGCGGCCTCCGGTGTGGGATACCTCGGCTCTGCCGGCGCACCGATCATCGTCCAGGCCCTGATCGACTCTGGACTGGGTACACAGCAGGCGGGTGATCTCGGCACCGTTGAGCTGACGATGCTCGCCATTGCATCAACGGTGGTGACACCGTTTGTGACTCGCGTTTCCCACCGAAAGCTCGCGATGGGCGGAGCCATTCTTGCCATCATCGGCTTGCTCATCTCGGTGATGAGTGTGAGCTATGGCGCGATGCTGATCGGGCGCGTGATTACGGGGACTGGCTCCGGACTCGCGATCTCCGGAGCAAACGCCGCCGTGGCGGCTCGCAACGACGCCGAAAGGATCTTCGCCCTCATCTGGACAATGGGCGGCGGCATCACGGCCGCCCTCGCGTACGGATTGCCCTACGTGGTCACGGGCGGGAACTACCCGATGGGTTTCGGCATCCTGCTCGTGCTGTGTTGTGCGGGCTTGCCCTTCATGGTGTGGGTCCCGCCGCAGCCCGATTTACCGGAGGATAGGAGCACCGCCAGCGAAGGCGAGCCGAGCCATGAAGGCGCGGATACCACACCGAGCCTTTATGGTCCGGCCTCAATCATGGCCCTGTTCGGAATGTTCATCTACTCGGTTGCCGAGATGGCGCTGTGGAACTTCGGCTTCTACATCCCGGTCCAGGCCGGCGTACCCGAGGAAGTGATCGGCGCGATACTCGGTGTCACCGTGCTGATGGGTCTCGCTGGAGGGGCATTTGCCGCGTGGCTTGGAACGCGGATGGGGCGGGTCGGGCCGATCATCGTCGGGTCGTTGCTCAGCGTGGCGGGGCGTTGGATCTTCATCGCCAGTTCGACCACAGAGTGGGTATTTTTCGGCGGTCTCTTGTGGGGGCTCGGCTTCTACTTCGTAACGCCCTATCAGATTGGTCTCGTCGCTGCGCTGGACCGACACGGTCGTCTGGCCGTGTTGGCGGGTGGCGCGATGAACTTCGGCTATGCCGTAGGTCCGACTATCGCTGGACGGGTGCTCGAGGGTCGGGACGCGTCTGTCTTCCTGGTCGCGATCGTGGGCGCGACGCTCGTTTCGCTCTTCCTATTGCTACCGCTGGCGGTCAGAGTGGACCGGATGGTAAAAGCTTAAGGGGCAAGAGCGCCGGCTCATCTTACGGATGGCTTCACCTGCACGAAGATATCGTTGTAGGCGGGCTGGCCCGCACGCGACCATGCAGCTTTCGAAAGCAGATTCGAAACCGCTGATGTTTCCTCCGGCTGATCCCACCACTTGCCTTCGAGCACGACAACCCCGGGCAGAATCGAATCGGTCAACCGCAAGACGGCTTTGATTTCAGCCCGGTCGCAGGTGATGGCGACGGGATGGCCATCCACAAGCCCACGTTCCCCGGCATCGTCGGGATGCATGTCCAGCGAGGGAGCGCCCTGATTCTTCCGTTGCCGCGGCATGTTTGCGAAAGTCGAATTCAGAAAATAGTGGGCCTTCGGCGTCAGCAGCTGTAGCGACGCTGTGCGCGGTGGACTCGGCACGACAATATCATCACCCGCAATCCGCAGGCCGTCTGAGAGATCTTCCGGCTGCCAACGGGGTGGTGAGGCCTTCTGCCAGCCATGTTTTTTCAGGTCGGCCAACGATACGTGGGGCGGCAGTGCCGAAGCGGCAATCTCTTCGTCAGTTTGCTGCAGCGCCGGAATCTCCAATCCCATCCGCTTCGCCAATTCCCGCATGACTTCGCCATGAGTTTTGGATTCTCCCAGCGGAGTGATCGCCGGGAAGTTGAGCGAGATGTAGTGGTGTCCCCAGGCGCCTTGAATGTCGAAGTGTTCGAGCTGTGTCGTCGAGGGCAGCACGATGTCCGCGTAGCGCGCGGTATCGGTGAGGAAGTGTTCCAGCACGACGGTGAACAGATCCTCTCGCGCCAGTCCTCGCCGCACCTCCGTCGCGTCGACTTGGCTGACCGCGGGGTTCGCGGTCCAGATCATCAGGCCGTTGACCGGTGGCGAAAGCGTGCGGTCGGTCAAGATCCGACCGAGGGTGGCCATGTCGAGTGAGCGCGGTTCGCCTGGAATGAGTTCCGGACAGCTCGCCCGGTAGTCGTCGAATTCAGGTTCTGCGAAGATGAAAAGCCCGCCGCCGGGGTGCTGCCAGTGACCTCCCAGAAGTGACAAGGCCGACAGTCCGCGCACCAACGCATCGCCGTTTACGGTCTGCTGCGGGCCGACGCCAACCCGAATCAGTGCCGGTCGGGCGCCTGCAATTTCCCGGGCAAGTTCGAGGATGACATTTTCTTCAATGCCACAGACCCGCGACACCTCGTGCGAAGTCCACGGTTCGATCTGCCTGAGGAAGTCGTCGCAATCGGTGACAAAGCTTCGGGCTGCATCGAGGTTGCCAAGCTTCTCATCCAAAATGATCCGGGCCAACCCTGCCGCCAACACCGCGTCGGTGCCGGGTTTGATCGCAATGTGTTGATCGCAGCGCTTGCCCGTTTGCGTGAGCCTCGGATCGATGGAAACCACCCGTGCGCCGTGACGTCGCGCTGCTTCGATGAAGTGCCACTGGTGGTGACTGGTCGAGAGAATATTGGCTCCCCAGAGCACGATGAAATCGCTGTGTGCCATATCTTCGGGGTCGAAGCCGGTGGGATGTCCTTCTTCTGCCAACGCTTCGCCGGAGGCACCACAAACACTGCCGCCGAGTTGGCTGGCTCCCAGGGCGTGAAACAGGCGCATCAACGACTGCCGCTGCACCACACCCATGGAGCCTAAATACTGAAAGGGAAACAGGGCCTCCGCCCCATCGGCCGCGATGATCTTCGAAAACCGATCGGCAATGATGTCGAGAGCTTCATCCCAACTGATTGCTTCGAAGGCGCCGCTGCCCTTGGGCCCTACCCGCTTGAGTGGATGTAGCAGCCGATCCGGCGCGTAGGTTCGCTGCTCGAAGTCGCGCACTTTCGCGCACAGAACGCCACGGGTATAGGGATGATCCTTGGCTCCCGAAACCCGAACCACTCGGCCGTCCTCGACCTGGGCCACCCAGGCACAAGTGTCCTGACAATCGAGCGGGCAACAGCCGTGAACCTCTCGAGTTTCGCTCATCGCAGAATCCTATCAGAGGGTAGGAAGATGAAACTGCGAATTTGTGTTTTTCTCAATCCTCGACGGATTCATCCGGCTCGAGGACGACGAGTTCCGAGATCATTCCGAGCGTGGCGTGGAAGGTGATGTGGCAGTGGAACATCCAGCGCCCAAGGGCGCCGCCCGGGCTCGTCCAATCCATTCGCGGCCGGTCGTCGAGTCGCACACGAAACACCAGGCTGTGGAAACTGGGGATATTGAAGGTATCGATCTGCTCGGAGTAGTCGAAAGTGAGGACGGGCTCGCGCGACGGGTCCAGTACACGAATTGGCTGAAAGGAAAAGCCGTGCAAATGGAAGGGGTGGTGGGCGCGGGTCTCGTTCGTGACTTCGAGTTCGAGGATATCCCCGATCCTCGCAAAGCGACTGGTCGCAATATGGGGAATCGACTCGTAGCCGGCCTCCTCGGGGCGGAAGTGACCTACGACGCCATCGATCGTCGGCCGGGAACACTCTGAGTCGGATGGTCTCGTCGGGTGACCCCGGCAACGGAACCGGAAGTAGAGCGGGGTCGAGCAGGTGATCGGTAATCGGAAGTCCGCGCAAGTCCTCGGTCGGGTCGTCGACGCGTGGGTGTACGCGCAACGGATCCCCATCGGAAATCGCGTAGCGCTGACTTTTATTCGCGCTTCCGACGATTCGAAGATGCAGCACGGGCACCGTCGGAATATTCGCAAACCCTCGCCCGGTGCGGGGGTAGTCGCGTGTCCAGAGCGTCACGATATCCCCCGGCCGCCCGTCGGGCACCACGAGCACGACATCCGCGCGATCGGAGGGCGCGAGCAAGATCTCACCACTGTCGTATTTGGTGTCGAGTAGCTGCTGGGTTCCGCCCTCGACTCTTACGCGATCGAGCAGGCCGCCCTCCCCTCCAATTCGATACAACGGAACGGGATCACCGTACTGATCCGTCATCAGGAGCCGGAAGTAGCGCGTCACTGTCGCACCAATGATTTGCAAGCGGAGGCCCGACCCGGCCTTGACGTTGAGGACCGATGCCCCACTCATGAGCTCACCGGGATCCTGAGGCGAACCCTCGCGCGCGCCGGGCACCTTCCCATTGACGAGCACGAGCTGGCCCTCGTTGGTCGCGCAATCTTTTTGGAAACGGCAGTCGTCGGCCGCCTGGACGTTCGGGATGTCGCCCGCTGCAAGCGGTCCGGTCCCGAGCGGGTTGCCGACATTGTCTCGCGGGTTCTCGCAGAGCTTGTCTGGGGTCGGAGAAAGCGTCTGGCCGGGAAACTCGTCCCCCCCGGACCACGGCAGGTCCGGGTCGTCCGTGGGGAAAGTCTCCGTATCGTTCTCTCCCGGGGCCTTGCACACGGTTGTATCGGAAAGAACCAGGGTTCGCGTGTGTCCCCGATTCGGAATCACACCGGCTGCTCTCAACGCTGGCTCGGCGGGATCCTCGACAATGAACGAACCGTACTGTCCCTTGAACTCTGGATTCGTGGGTTTGAAGTGCGGGTGATACCAGTAAACCCCAGGGTGCGGGACTACGAACCGATAGGTGTACGTCTCTCCAAATTTGACGGGATTTTGCGTGACGGGAGTCCCATCACTCGCGTTGTTGAGCTCCACACCGTGCCAGTGGATGCTCGACGGTTCGGGCAGGAAATTTGTGAAGTGAACGATCACCCGATCGCCGACCTTGAAGTGAAATTCGGGGCCGGGAACGGTCCCGTTGTAGGTGTAGACGTTCGCGAGCAAACCATCGCCCAGATCTACTGTTTCCTCAGTAGCGACGATGATCGTCTCGAAGACGTCGGGATCCGGATTGATGTCGATGGCGCGCGACAGCTTCGCGTGCGAGGGCCCGGCCTTGGCAAGCCCCTGCCCAGGATTTGTTACGAGTACCAACCCCAATACAAGGGCGTACGGAATCAACAACCACCAGCTCATATTCCCGCCGACCTCACGAGTTCTCTTTTTCCTACTATACGCCTATTTGTACGTCTTTTTGTACGTTTTTTTGTCTCTTTACTTCTGCGCTTCGCTTATACGCTGCCCGAGCGTCGCGAGCGGCGCCGGTACATCATCGCGAGCAGAGCGCTGCCCGCTGCCAACCCGATCGTGGTTCCGGGCTCCGGTACCGCTGTGAAGTAGATCGCGCCCCACGGCTCGCTGGGGTAGTCCCCGGGGATTCCAACCGAACCGCCCGTTACAGTCGGGCCGACGATCGTCCAGGTCTTGAGAACGGGATCCCAGTCGCCATACCCAGCTGGATGCGTTCGATGCAGCGAGAGGGGTGCACTGATGACTACGTGGTCGTTCGACCTTCCCGACGAGCCTATCGGCGTGAGATTCGGATCGTAGAAAGGCACATTTCCCGTGGGAAACTCAAAACTCAAGGTTTCCCCGTCAAACAGGTCCCAGGTCGTCGGAACGAACACGTTCGATCGAACCTGGCCATAAGTCGGGCTTCCGGGCCCGGCTTCTATCTCCGTCAATCCGATGTAGCGATCCAGTTCCGATTCCGTGTGGCCATAGTAGTATCCCGCGTCGTGCAGGTGAGGACGCCATGCCCAGATCGGGATATCGTCGACCTGGTCCAAGTTCCCATCGGGCCCGGGTAGCGCGAATAGCTCAAAGTCGTACATCATTACGCCCGTGAAGGTGAAGTCGATATCGCTCGCATTGAGTGTCCCCTGCCAGACCATGTCATCGTACCACGCGGATGGCTCCCACCCTTGCCAACCCAGAGCCTGGCTAGAATCCAGGTAGTGATCCTGGTAGTGGGCGTTCCCCCAGTAGAAGAACCGGTTGAGCAGATTGCTGGTACCCCACGCCTCGTGTTGGATCGTCACGGAGGTGATGCCAGTGATGGGGTCGACCGTGGCCCTTATATCGAGAAAGACCTGGTCGAGGAACCACCCATACGCGTTCATGATGTCGTAGGTGCCGGATTTGCTCGCCTGCTGGCCGCCACCCGTTTCGAGGAACCAATCCCACATAGCATCCTCAACCGGGCCCGAGCTGGGGGCAGGTCCCCCACAGCGGGGATCCGTATTAGTATCCCACCAGATTTGGGCGGCAGCAGCATCCGCAGCGACGACCCCGAATATGCGGCGCGATTGCTGTAGATCCATCTCGAGCTCAATTACCGACCACTGGTAGTAGCCGTCTCCAAGACCGGGGTTTGTGCAATTGGGATAGGGCACCGCTTCTATCTCCGCCAAAGTCGCGGTATCGAGGAACTTCGCCGTCCAGGTGAAATTGAGGTACGTCCCAGCGGGCTCACTGCTGTTGAGCACGGGCAAAAAGACGGGATCGGTAAGGTCGTACCCGAGAATGTCGACTCCCTCTATCTCGAACTTAAACGGAGTGAAGATCTGTTTGCGGCCCGGGGATTCGTTCTTGTACGACCAGATCGTAAACGGAGCGCTCGCGACGTCGGGGATAGTCGCATCAACTATGGAACAGATGCCATTGGCCAGCCCAGAAGCGGTGAAGCAATTGGCGCCAATCGGCGTCTCGCCATACACCGCTGCCCGTCTATCAAAATACTCGCCGGGCCGGGTGGTGAAGAAATCGTAGAATCGCGTGTCGAGGGTTCCCCCTGCCGGGGACGCTGCTGAGACGACCTCTGGACTCGCAGAACAATTTCCGACTTGATCGCCGTGGGCGAGGTGGGTCTCCAAAGTCTTCTCGCTGATCGTGAGCGTGTGTGAGTTGCGGGGGTTCCCGGCCGGGATGTGGCAGACCTGAAGTTTGGCTGCCGAAGCTTCCAAGGCCGGGGGGGCAAGCCAGGCCAGGCCTAGCAGGAGCGTTGCCGAAATCAAGAGCGTGATCATATAGCGTGCGCGCATTGCGTAGCCCTCCAATATACGAGATCGCTTTTAGGAGTCCATCGGACCCGGCTGCCCCGCCATCAGACACTAGTTGGAACGTTTTTGCAAGAAAAAAGCCACTTAACGGTGTTGTCTGAACAAGTCTTTGCACCAAAACGAGTAGCCTCCGGGGCGCTATTCTGGTCCGGAGGCGTCCCTGTCTGTCCTCAAAATTGATCCGCGGTACCAGATCGACTCCGGTGTGAGATCCTACGCCGCCTCCCGCCAAGCGTATCGATGGTGAAGACCGCCAACACGAGGTAGTCCCACAACTTTCGCTCTCGATGATGGCCGCGCTTCTAGTATTCGGCCCTCTGGTGCATCTTGGAGGCTCGTGTGGACCCGATCCGTGTTGTAGTAGCGGACATAGTCTCGGAGAAGACGACGCAGGTGATCCTCATTGAGCACGATGACATGATCCACGACCTCTCGTTTGCAGGATCCGACCCATCGCTCCGCCGTCCCGTTTTGCCATGGACTCCTGAATGCCGTTCGCTTGGGAGTGATACCGAGCGATTCGATCGACTTTGATACTTGGTCTGAGAAGATCGTATCGTTGTCGAATATCAAATAGTCCGGGCTTGAATCGTCGGGGAACGATACGCGGAGTTGTTGAACTACCCACTGTGCCGTCGGGTTGGTTGTGACATTGATGTGGATGATCCGCCGCCGTTCGTGATCGATTATAAACCACACGTATAGAAGACGGAACGTGATCGTGGGCACAACGAAGAAGTCCATCGCAGCCATGCCGTCTCTGTGATTGCGGAGAAACGTCATCCAGCGCTGCTGCTTCCCTTTGTCATGGGGCCGTTTTGGCATGTATCTCGAAACGGTTGCAAGGCTGACCGTGAAGCCGAGCTTTCCGAGTTCCGCATGAATCTTCCGAGCGCCCCAACTATTGTCGAGTACGAAGCGTTTGATCAACTCTTGGACCTCTGCCGACAGCGGCGGCCGCCCTGGTCCCGGCTTCGAAATCCATTGCCAGTAGAGTTTGAATCCCTTCCGGTGCCAACGAACGACAGTATCCGGCTTGACTATGACGAGAGTTCGCTTCCACCGAGGCCAGAAGTGGAAGAGGGCTGCCCAGAAGACGCGATCGAGTGGCGTTATCTTGGGCTTGGATTTCTTCTGGCTGTATGTCGCGAGTTGCTGGCGGAGGGCCAACTCGATAATCAGCTGCTCGCGATGGCTGCGGACGAAGGCCGGAGCGCAACGGACAATGAGTGCCAGGAAGTGGAGTAGGGCCTGCATGGGGATCGCGATCTTGCTGGATCTACGGTTGAAATTCGAGTCTGATTCTTGCCTCAATCAACGAGTATCATGGCTGGTTGAACCGAAAGGGGAGAGCGAGAAAAACGAGTGAATTCGAGTAGTAGCGGTTAAAGAGAACGCACAGGCAGCACAGCGCGTCGCCTAGACTGAAACCGCGAGCCGCCGCTCAGAGAAGATCAACATGCAGCGGGACATTCCCGTGTTCAGGGTGTAGAGTGAAGACGACCGCCTGGTGAGGCCGAGCAGCGGATAGTAAATTCAAGCGGCGTTTTCCGCACCACCGATACCAGACGATATGACAACCAAGCCTCGGATGGGGGCATCGTCACCCTGTTCCGGGCTGCGTATGACTCGAAACAGCCCTCATCTCATTTTGAACTGCGGAAGTTGGGCTAGCCCCTACGAACGCGAAGCCGGCCACGTCTCTGGTGAATCGTCCACCCACCAGCGGTCGCCAACATAGCCCCGAGAACTAGGAGCCCTGGCGGAGAAAGCAAAGGAACCCGAGTGTAAAACGATCCAGACCGGCACGGGACCGTGTGACATTCCGCGCCCCAGAACGAGAGGGCATCGATGTTGTCTAAAGGGGCTAGGCCCAGGCCTTCGGCGGTTTGGGTCACTGTGATAACGACAGGCGCGAGCGCATAAAGAGCCCCGAGCGCCATAAAGATGTCGGCAGGGGAGCAGGGCATGATCGGAAACGTCGGACAGAATGGAGCGAGCAGCGATGGAGAGGGAGGTGCGAGCGAGAAGTAGATGTCACCGGTAGTGATGTCGATCGCCAACGCGTCGACGTCATCGTCACATTCCAGGCCAAGGATGGCGGCAAAGACTTGCACCGTTGGTGGGGCCCCCACAGCCCCCCTAGTCCAGATGTCGCTCCCGCAACCAAAATCCGTACCCGCATAAGGATGACCTGGCGCCAGAGAGAAGAGCCCACTTGGAGATCCCGTGATGTCGTAGGCGTCGAGGTTATCCACGGTGCCGGGAGGGAGCGGGGGAGGGTCCGGGGCAGGCTCTCCATACGGGGTTGGCGGGATCTCTCCCAAGTAGTCCTGATTAATCTCGAGATTGTTGCCACACTCGAGAGGACAATCGCCGAGAGAAAAGGGGCCGACGAAAATGTCTCCGGCCGCTTGACCCAAAGCCGCCTCGGTGAACACGTACGGGAGCGTAGGGGCCGGTACTATTTCAATCCCGATCGAGGTAGTATCAACCGAGAACACAATGTGAAGCGTGTCGATTAGGTGATCGGGTGCCGAGTATGCGTTCAGCTCGTCGACTGGAAACCCCGCGAGCCCAAGCTCTGCGGCGAGTGTCATAACATCGGGTGGACCGCCTAGTCCAGCTCCGGGCACGAGCAAGTCGGAATTGGAGACCAAGGGAAAGCTAGAAGAAGCAATCGGAAACATCTCGATGGAGAACAGACCCGTCTCCGGTCCTGCTAGAACCGGGGAAGCGGCTAAGAGCATCGCGGCCAAAGGAAAATAGAGTTGAACTCGCACCTAAACCCCCTCTCGCCGGAGTTTGATCCAACGCTGCCCAGCAACTCCACGAATGAGTTAGACCCATCCGGAGAACATTTCTTGATTGCCGTGGAGATTCGACATCCAGCCGTCTCCAGATTCGATTCTGCTCCCCCTTGAGTTCCAAGTCCAGCGTTTTCTACGAAAAGACCCTGTGTGTCCTGAATATCGGTACATCTTGATTTCGCTACGGTTTTCCCCTCCAGCGAAATCAGGGACACAAGGACAGATACCCAGAATTCGCGACGTGGACTTCTACAATCGAAATTCAAGGGAATAACTCCCGCGTCGCGCCATCAGACCTTCAACTAGATGCCTTCACTTCCGGGTGATCTGAGAGGAGCCGCGGGGGCAATCTACCGGCCGAACGGATGGCAGGAGTAGCCTGCATGGGTTGAACGGGCGGGAAAATAGCTCAACGATTCCGGGACGGACCGATATTGAGGACGGACACCGATCGCGTTATCACTTCGACGCTGAAGAAATCGGTCGCTGAGATCGCGCCCCAATGAGCTTTGAGGAATGTCTCCCACGACATTCCTCTCCTCTGAATTGGGTCGAACCCGTTTTCGAGAAGGACTCGTTTGATCGTGTTTCGACCGATCTCGTGCCCCAGGTTGTGGAGCGCTCCTCGGATCCGAGTGTAACCCCAGCGAGGATTCTCCCGGGCCATCCGCAAGATCAGCTCTTCGATCTTGACCGCGGTCTTGGGACGGCCCGGCCTTCGTCTCTTGCTCCCATCGTACTTCTTCGCAATCAGCCTCCGATGCCACCGAAGCAACGTGTCTGGCGTCACCAAGGTGCCGATATCGACGAGCGCTCTTCGACCGATCAACTGGGCCTTCGCCGCGAGTCGGCGGCGCTGCTGGTCGGTGAATCGCAATCGCTTTCCGCCCAACTGCTCGCGCAGTGTTTGATTCTCTTCCTGCAGGTATTCGATCACATCTTGTTGCTGCCGGTTCACCCAGCCGGCAAAGATCATCATCCAAAATCGAAGCTGCAGCGTGTTCATCGGTCCGAGATTACGTCACTCTGCGTGCCGGAAGTGGGCGGGGAACAACGATCACGACAGCCTGCAAGGCTCCGGTATCACTTGCGTTTCTGGTCGGCCGACTTTTCGCACACTACGGGAACGGCGATGTTTCTCATGAGCTGCGGGCCCGCGGTGGATCCCCAGCAAGTCCATCCGCTTTCGGTTCAGCATTGGTGGTTGTGTCCCGGGGTAGATACAGCTGGATCGTCGTACCGCGACCCACGACGCTCTCGATCGCCACATGCCCACCAGATTGCGTGACGAATCCATAGATCATGCTCAAGCCAAGCCCACTGCCCTTGCCGACCGCCTTGGTGGTGAACAAAGGTTCGAAGGCGTGCTCAGCAACATCCGCAGTCATACCCGACCCGGTGTCGCTGACGGCAATCCGCACGTAATCCCGTCCACTCTTCAACCCCATTGGCTTCTTTTTGGACTCATTGCTTCGAAAGTTCGTCGTTTCAATCAAGAATCTTCCACCCGATTCCATCGCATCGCGCGCATTGATGGCGAGATTGAGCACCGCGCTCTCGAGCAGTGCCCGATCGATCTGGCTCATCCAGAGCCTCGGGGCGCCAATGATCTTCACCTCTATTGATTCGCCCATCGTGGTCTGCAGCAAATCGAACATGTTTCGAATCAATCGATTTGCATCGCTCGGCTCCGAACGCAGCTCCTGTTTTCGCGAGAACGCCAACAAGCGCTTGGTGAGGTTTCCCCCACGCTCCGCAGCGGTGATGGCGCCATCGATCAATTCGGACAAATCGCTGTCATGTCCGAAGTGTTCACTGATGAGTTCGAGATTTCCAAGAATGACCGCAAGTAGGTTGTTGAAATCGTGCGCGACACCAGCAGAGAGTTGTCCCACCGCTTCCATCTTCTGAGCTTGCCGGAGCTGGCCCTCCGCGATCTTCAGCTCCGTGATGTCCTGCTCGATGACGATGGTGTGCGTCAGATTTCCGGCCTCGTCAAATATCGGTTTCATGTACTCTCGAAGGTGGACGAATTCGCCATCCACGGTGTGGATTCGATACTCGATCTGGGTGTCGGCGGGCTGCCTTCCGTATTCTGTGTAGTACGCGTCGTAGCGTGCGCGGTCGTCTTCGTGAACGTATCTGAGTTCACTCGCGTAATCGGGATAGATATCGAGATACGCACCAGCGGAGATTCCAAGCGGCGCTGCGTACTGCTCGGAAATGTACAGATAGGAGCCACTGATCTCATCATAAAGCGCACAGCCGAGGTTCGTGATCTTGGTTGCGCAGCGAAACAGCGCTTCTCCGTCC